>CAJOCN010000003.1 GCA_905233255.1 Paludibacteraceae bacterium | reverse complement strand
CCTTCTTAAAATCTTCAAAATTGCTGCCTTGCTGCTTTTCGCCATCGTGCGTGCGTAGCGCACGTGGCTGCTCTTTTTCTTTTTCGTTCATATTATTATATATAATAGGGGGGTTATTAGGGGGGAGTACATTTTGTACCAAACATGGTTCATTTTGTACCAAACATGGTTCATTTTGTACCAAACTTGGTTCATTTTGTACCAAGGCGAATAACTTTTCCTCTCTCCTCTCTATCAGCCCCAAGTTCAACAATTTTTGTATAGCCCGTATAACGGTAGGATGAGAAATGACGAAAGGCATAGCGGCGGCTAACTCACGATAATTGCCGTACCATCCTCGTCCTGCACGGGTACATTTGAGGATAGCGGCAAAGATGCATGCCTCGTTGGCATTGAGAGCGCAGCCGTTGTGTTGCTTATCGTCGAGAAGGAGTTTCATGCTATAGGGTCGTTAAATCTCCAGACCTGTTCAAGTTTGACGAAATTGAGGACGGAAAAGGATCTCCATTCTTGTTTTTCGAGGTCAAAATAAGGGATGGCTTTGGCTCTCTCCTCCCACTCGTCATTATCCTGCAGGCATTGTGGCAGTTTGTCCATGGGAATAAGAACGGATGACCGCGTCCCAAGTGCGCGGCGGAACGTACCATCTTTCTTGTAGTAGGTAAAGCGTGCAAAGCCGTTGGAAAGGGCATCGCGGAAGGACTCAAACCGCCACGCTTGTTTAAGGGCGAGAGATTGCCCGAATTTGTGGTCGTCATCTCCTTTTTGTAGGACATGAGCTGTGCGCATGAGTCGGCGCAGTTTTTTAATGTCGTTTGGCATAATAGTATTGGTATTTAAATTCAACAATAATGGAAGTAATATCTACTACTTTAATCATCACCATCACTCATCGGGTTACAGAGCCTTAATGTGACTTCGCCGCAGAGAGCTCCGTTTGAAGCCCAACCGAGTCTTGCACTAATGAAAGAAGTTTTTTCTTGGGGTCTGAGTTCGTCAAAGAGCTCATAGATTGTCTTTTGCATAAGTCGTATTGAGTTTAATAAGTTCCATATTAAAATCTGCATCATCGGTCTTTCTCGGGTCTTCGAGCTGCTTGAGATAGGAGGTCTCGACACAATACATATCCGGCAGTACGGATTCAAGGGCTCTGCGCCGTTTGTCGGCGATATGATGCTGCTTGTGGGTCAGCCAGCCCATAAGATTGTCCATACGGATGTCGAGGGGGTTCTCGATGACGTGATGGACGATACCCTTGTAGGGTTTTCCTTTTGAATCGAAGTAGATCGGACAGGGTTCGTCGGCAAAGGTCTCGAACATGATACGGTGCGCCAGACAGTTGCCAAAATGGCGTATACGGGGGTGTATTAACCCTCTTTTGCTGTTGTTGGCTTTTCTGCCTTTTTTGCGCATAGCGGGAGAAAACAACAGAGTCAGTTTAACGCCATATGCGCTCATGAAAGTTTGCCCAGAGGACTTTGCCGCCTGTTGATTCGAGGGGCGCTTTTTTGCAGCCTTTGGATAGAAAATAAAGGCGCGAAAGGTGTGTTTGCCGCACTGACTTTTGTGGCGGCACAATAGTTTGTTTCATATACATCGGATCTTTATGTGCGGCGACGTTGCCACAACCGAAATCCGGTGCAAAGGTACTGCCGAAAGCACAAAAAAATCGTTCACGTAACATGAACGATTTGTATGAAAAAAAATGCTATGGAGCGTTAGAAGGAGAAGGTGGATTCCATGACCATGACGGAGCGCCGTATGAGTTGCGGATCGGGTGCGTCCTGCTTTTTCAAAGTATGCGAATACCCCCCCCTATTTGGCTGTAAATACGTTCGTTGGCGGCTATACGTGAAGCATAACCGTAGGTCTTTTGCGGTTCGTATTTGAGTACGAGGTTATAGATACGGAAGTATAGATCGAGCGCCTGTGCATTGCGCCCGAAAACCGCCTGCGTTTTTGTCCAGAGCCCGGCTGCGACCTGTTCGGCTATGTAGTCGTAATAGGTCATCGGCAGGAGGCAGGAACAAAATGCGGCCATTGGTCGTGAGCGGCGAGGCAACGGATATAGGTGATGGCGTCCGCGTTGCCCAGTTCGGCGGCACGGAGGAGGTAGTGGTCCGCCTCGGAGAGAGAGGGTAACCCCACCCCGTCCCTCCCCTCAGTGGAGGGAGAAAAAGGGTAGTCCGGGTCGGCGTAGCTCAGATGGGTAGCCATGCCGGCGATGAAGAGCGCACGGGGGTCGTCCTCGCGGGCGGCGAGGTCGGTGTAGTGAGCTATGGAATCGGGGTTGTAGAAAAGGGAGCGGGATAACCCCACCCCGTCCCTCCCCTCAAGGGAGGGGGATTGGTGATTGGTAATTTGTGATTGGTGGTAGCCGTGGAAGTAGGCACAGAAGCAGATGAAGGCAAGCAGTAGGAGACTACCGCACTTTACGACATTTTCGTGATGGGGGGGGTAAAATTGGACATACTAAAAATTATGAATTACTATTTTCAACCATTTCGGGTGCAAAGGTAGTAAAAATAATTGAAAATGAAAAATGAAAAATGAAAAATGAAAGAAAAAGCACACATTCTTGAAGAAAACTGCGCGCGCGCTTGCATATGTCAAAAAAAAGCAGTAAATTTGCAGGCAAATTGTAAATATATTCAAAATCTAATATACTAATCTTATGCAAAAAAGTCCATTACAAATTGCGCGCCAGAGCTATCAGCCGAAGATGCCGGTAGCGTTACAGGGCGCAGTACGCCTGGTGGAAGGCGAGAAAACACAGTCGGTAGCAGACCAAGAGGAGATCAAGAAACTCTTCCCGAACACGTACGGTCTGCCTATCATCACCATGGAGCCGACGACCGGTGAGAACAAATGCGCAGAGCCGTTCAATGTAGGTGTGATCCTCTCGGGCGGTCAGGCTCCCGGCGGGCACAACGTGATCAGCGGTCTGTACGACGGTCTGAAGGCGCTCAATCCGAACAACAAGCTGTACGGTTTCCTCGGTGGTCCGAGCGGTCTGATTGACGGCAAGTACCAAGAGCTGACAGGCGACATCATCGACGAGTACCGCAACACCGGCGGATTCGACATCATCGGTTCGGGTCGTACCAAACTGGAAGAGACCTGGCAGTTCGACAATGGTATCGAGATCTGCAAACAGCTCGGTATCAAAGCGATTGTCATCATCGGCGGTGACGACTCGAACACCAACGCTTGTGTGCTCGCCGAGTACTACCTGCAGAAGAAATGCGGTATTCAGGTCATCGGTTGCCCGAAGACCATCGACGGCGACCTGAAGAACGAGATGATCGAGACTTCGTTCGGTTTCGATACCGCTTGCAAGGTTTATTCCGAGTTGATCGGTAATATCCAGCGCGATGCTAACTCTGCGAAGAAATACTGGCACTTCATCCGTCTGATGGGCCGTAGCGCCAGCCATATTGCACTGGAGTGCGCACTGCAGAGCCAACCGAATATCTGCCTGATCTCGGAGGAGGTAGAGGCAAAGAACATGACCCTCAACGACATCGTAGAGGGCATTGTGAAAGTGATTGTAGCCCGTGCTAACGCAGGTCTGAACTTCGGTACCGTGCTTATTCCGGAAGGTCTGATTGAGTTCATTCCGGCTATGCGCGTGCTGATCCAGGAACTGAACGACATGCTGGCTAACAACGAGGAGTTCACCGGTCTGGACGGCGACGACGCGAAACGCGAATATGTGAAGAGCAAACTGAGCCCGGCTTCGTGCGATCTCTACCGCTCGCTGCCGAAGGGTATTGCGCGTCAGCTGACGCTGGACCGTGACCCGCACGGAAACGTGATGGTTAGTCAGATCGAGACGGAGAAACTGCTCATCGAAATGGTACAGAAGCGTCTGGCTGTGCTCAAAGCGAACGGCGAGTACAAGGGTAAGTTCTCGGCGCTCAACCATTTCTTCGGTTACGAGGGCCGCTGTGCTATCCCGTCGAACTTCGATGCCGACTACTGCTACTCGATCGGCGTGAACGCAACACACCTGATCGCAGCCGGCAAGACGGGTTACATGTCGCTCGTGCGCAACCTGACCAAGCCTGCGGCAGAGTGGATCGCCGGCGGTGTGCCTATCACGATGATGATGAACATGGAGAAACGTAACGGTAAGATGAAACCGGTTATCCAGAAAGCTCTGGTTGACCTCAACGGCAAGCCGTTCCAGTATCTGGTGGCTCACCGCGAGGACTGGGCAGATCCCGAGACCAGTTATATTTACCCGGGTCCGGTACAGTATTACGGTCCTACCGAGGTTTGCGACCAACCGACACGTACGCTGCTGCTGGAGAGAGGCAAATAACCCCACCCCGCCCCTCCCCACAAGGGGAGGGAGATGTATTATACAATTTTAACAAATTGAAGATTTGAAGAAAATCATTCTTTTCATAGCCTTTCTGGTTCTCCCTTTTATAGGGAGAGCCGGAGAGGGTTTTGACAAGCAGCTCTTTGACGCCTACCGACAGGAGAATATGCCTGTATGGCAGGAGTACATAGAGAGCCTTCAGCCATCAGCCGTCAGCAGTCAGACATTGCTCTACGAGTACGGGTACTGCGGATATATCGTAGCGGAGGCGAAGAAAGAAGGCAAGGAGGCGTTGATGCCGGAAGCCAAGCGGTACGTACAGCAGTTCCGCGAGCACGTGGAGGCACAGAAAGGCAATTTACCGGCAGGACATTATGAGATGTACATGAGTGCCGTCATGGTCTTTGAGCTGAGGCTGCATGTCGCCATGCGTCCGATCAAAGCCATGAGTTTAGCCAAAGAGGCGACTAAGCTGGCTCCGGAGGATCCGTTGGTACTATCGTACTACGGCACGAGTCTTTTCTACGCGCCGAAACCCTTCGGCAGCAAGAGCGAAGCGTTGGAGTGGTTTGAGAAAGCCGCGAGCCGTTTCAAGGATCCCAAATGGGAGTACTGCTGGGTACGAGAAGCAAATGAAATGTACATCAAACAGTGCCGTGAGAAGATAAAAAAGACCGCCTGATAGCGGTCTTTTTGTTGCTCAACCAGGACTCGAACCCAGACAGACAGAACCAGAATCTGTAGTGCTACCATTACACCATTGAGCAGCTATTTTTCAAAAGCGGGTGCAAAGGTACTGCTTTTTTTTGACATGTGCAAATTTTTTTGCATTTTTTTTGTATTTATTTGTATATTTCATTATTTTTTTGTAACTTTGCACGCTATTTGTAGTATATTTATGAAAGAATTAATAGAAAACGCGCGTAATATAGTAATTTTCACGCACATGGCGCCCGACGGGGATGCGATGGGGTCATCGCTGGCAATGTGGCACTGGTGTAGAGACCGCTTCGCTGAAAGACCGCAGGCAGAGCTTGCTGTAGGACAAGTAACGGTAATCGTGCCGAATGCCTTTCCGGCGTTCTTCAACTGGATGCCGGGAGCGGATAAAATACTGGTGTACGAGAAGAGCCAGATGAAGTGCAATGAGATCATCGCGAAAGCAGATCTGTTTATCTGCACGGATTTCAATGACCCCAAGCGGATTGGTCCGATGGGCGAGAAGATGTTAGCTAACGGCTGCCCGAAGATTCTGATTGACCACCATTTATTAGACCGCGACAAAGTCGCTCAAAGACAAAAGACCGCTGACGCTCAAGGACAAAAGGAGTGGTACGACGAAGAGTATGTGGATTCCGGAGCAAGTTCGGCGTGCGAGATCGTATATAGGTTAATAGCAGCTGAAGCTGCTGACCGCTGCGCTGAAAGACCGTCACAAAGTGACTGTAAGACCGCTAACGCTGAAAGACCGCTTGCGCTGAAAGCAGAGATTGCTACGTGTATTTACACGGGCTTGATGACGGATACCGGTAATTTCAGTTACAACTCGACGAGTGCAGAGTTATACGATATTATAGCTTCTTTATTACGCGCGGGCGTACAGAAAGACGCCATCTACGACGCGGTGTTCAATCAGTACTCGAGCGATCGGATGCGACTTATCGGTTATGCGCTGCACCGCAAGATGCGTATTTATCCGGAGTACCACTTGGCGCTCATTACGCTGACGGCAGATGAGTTAGACCGATATCACCACCAGCCGGGCGACTGCGAGGGATTGGTGAATATGCCTCTGCAGATAGGCGATGTGTATTACTCGGTGTTCATGCGCGAGGAGCGAGCCAAACCGGGTACCCCGAAATCGCGGATCCGTATATCGTTCCGCTCGCAAGGCGACCGGCCCGTGAATGTATGGGCGAGTGAGGTTTTCCACGGCGGCGGACATATGAACGCCTCGGGCGGCGAGCTCTTCGGAAGTATTGACCAAGCGGTGAGGATGTTTGAGCAGAGCTACCGGAAGTATTTGAAGATTTGAAGATTTGAAGATTTGAAGATTTGAAGATTTGAAAATTTGATATTTGACATTTGAAAATTTTAAAATAATGAAAAAGACATTTTTGATTTTAGCAGCAGCGGCGATGAGCCTGAGTATGATGGCCGAGGAGCCGCTGATGACAATTAACGGAAAGGCAGTGAGTGCCGAAGAGTTTCTGTACATCTACGAGAAGAACAACCAGGCCGGCGCCATCGATCCCAAAACGATGGAAGAGTACCTGGATATGTTCATCAATTTCAAGCTCAAAGTGGCAGAAGCCGAGGCACAAGGTATTGACACGACGGAGAGTTTCAAGAAAGAGCTGAAAGGCTACCGTGCACAGGCTATTCCCAAGTACCTGCAGGACGAAGCGGCGATGGATAGTCTGATTGAGTTGAGTTGGAGACACATGGCGAAAGACCGCCGCGCGGCACACATCGCTATCCAGTGCCCGATGAACGCAGACAGCGCTGCACAGGCCGAGGCATGGGAGAAGATCAACACCGCTTACAACCGCATTGTAGTGGGTCATCCTATCAAAGCCAGAGGTTCTCGTGCCATGCGGTACAAGAAAGATCCGTTTGCGATGGTAGCCCGCGACATGAGCACCGATCCGAACGTACAGGAAACGGGTGGCGAGTTAGGATGGATCACACCGTTCAGGTATGTCTATCCGCTGGAGGAAGCCGTTTACAACACCCCGGTGGGCGAGATCAGCAAGCCGTTCCGCACGCAGTACGGATGGCACATTGTGCTGGTAGAAGAAGAGATTGACCACAAAGAGGTCAAAGCCAGTCATATCATGAAGATGGTGCCGGCCGACAGCCTGGACGCCATCAAACGTGCGCAGATCGACAGTATCGCTAAGATCGTGACCGGAGAGAATTTCGCCGAAGTAGCGAAAGCTGAGTCTGACGACCGCGGCAGCAGTGTACGCGGCGGCGAGTTAGGATGGTTCGGCAAAGGTATGATGGTGAAGGAGTTTGAGGACGCAGCTTTCAGCCTGAAGCCAGGCGAGATCAGTGCTCCTATCCGCACCCAATACGGATGGCATATTCTGTACAAAGAGGATGAGCGCGGAATCCAACCGCTCGACTCGATGCGCGCACAGATCCAGCGTCAGGTACTGCGTGACGAGCGTAGCAAAGAGGCAGAGAAGAGTTTTGTACGCAAGACGAGAGCCGAGTACAAGCTGCCTGAGACGATGAGTGACGCAGAAGTGAAAGCCTACGCGGATGAGCACCTGGAGGAGAAATATCCGGAGCTGAAGAACCTGGTACAGGAGTACCACGACGGTATTCTGCTGTTCGAGGTATCGCTCCACGAGGTTTGGGACAAAGCGGCGAAAGACACAGCCGGTCTGGAGGCTTATTTCAAGGCTCACAAGAAAGAGTACACCTGGGCTCAACCGAAATGGAAAGGCTACCTCATTCAGGCCAAGAGCAAAGGTAGTGCAAGAGCTGCAAAGGCGATTATCAGTAGTGCTAACCCCGACTCTATCCATAGTTATATCGAGCGCCGCATCAACACCGACAGCGTGAAGTACGTGAAGGTACAGCACGGGCTCTGGGAGCAAGGCAAGAACGGCGCAATAGACAAATTCGGATTCAAGGACAAGAAAGCCGCTTATACCCCGAACGAGGCCATGCCTGAGGTAATCTGCATGGGCAAGAAACTGAAAGCACCGGCTGAGTGGAGCGACGAGAAAGGCAAAGTGACCACCGATTACCAGGATTATCTGGAGGCAGAGTGGATCAAAGCCCTGCGTGCCAAATATCCGGTGGTAATCAACCAAGAGGTTTGGGAGAAGATAAAGAAGTAAAGACCGCTTCGCTCAAAGTAGAAAGACCGCGGCAAAGCCGCTCAAAGATTAAAGACAAATTTGCGTAAGTACAGCTATTACATATTTCTCTGCGGCCTGTGGCTGCTGCTGATCGGGGCTTTGGAGCTCCGACCGGTTCGTTGGGATATGACGGACGACAAGCACTATAGTCTGAGCCGAGCGTCGAAAGAACTGCTCCGCGCAACGGATGAGCCGATTGAGGTGACCGTTCTGTTAGACGGAGACCTCAATGCCGGATTCCGGCGACTGAAGAAAGCTACCGAAGAGACGATTGAGGAGATGGGGGTATATGGGAACCTCTCCCTAACCCTCCCCTCAAGGGAGGGGACTGAGTTGCAAGATTCTCTGGGGCTGCGACCGATCGTTATTCACGAGCGGGAACAGAACGGCAAAACGGCGCAGACGACCGTCTGGCCTTATGCACTGATGGAGTACAAAGGCAAGAGAGCTGTGGTAACGCTTCTGAAGAACACCCGGGGTCTGAGCGGGGAGGAGAACCTGAACGCCAGTATCGAGCAGTTGGAGTTCGCGTTCATGGAGGCACTGCACCTATTGCAGCAAACAGAGACTCCGCGGGTAGCTATTCTGGAAGGTCACGGCGAGCCGGACGAGGCGCACACGTACGACCTGATGAGCGCGCTGAGCAAGTACTATCAAGTGGATCGGGGACAGATAGACGAAAGACCGCTTCGCTCAAAGACAAAAGACCGCGACGAGGTCGCTCAAAGACCGGTTAACGTTCATATCTTAGACGGATACAAGGCGATTATTGTGGTCAATCCGCAGACGGCGTTCAGCGAACAGGAGAAGTTCGTAATCGACCAATATATCATGCGGGGCGGCACGGTATTATGGGCGGTGAACGGAGTGCAGTTCAGCGAGAAGGTGCTACAGAGCGAAGGGTTTACGCCCATCGTAGCGCTGGACTTGGGATTAACGGAGATGTTTTTCAAATACGGAGTGCGTGTCAATCCGGCGTTGGTGCAGGATATACAATGCCTGCCTATACCGGTGAATGTGAGCACCGACCCTCAACAGCCGAATCTACAGCCTATGCCGTGGACATACGCGCCGCTGCTACTGACGAGTCAGGGTTCGCCTATCACCCGTAACATGGGTCAGGTAATGAGTACGTTTGTCAGTCCGTTAGACGCCGTGGGCGGCGAGGACGGCATCGAGAAACGTATCCTGTTAGCCACCAGTACCGCCAGCCGCGTGACGGCTACTCCGGGCGAAGTGGATCTGAACGACATGAATCCCGACATGAGCACTTTCATGTACCAGTACGTGCCGGTGGCTGTCTCGTTAGAAGGCAGTTTTGCGAGCGCATACGCCCACCGCATGGCACCGGAAGGTATTGAGAGCGACGAAGCCATCCGTAAGACGAGTGTGAAGACCCGCCAAGTGGTGATCGGTAGCGGAAGTATCCTGCTCAACGAGACGCAGAAAGGGCAAGTATTGCCGATGGGCTATGACCGATACAGCGGAATGCAGTTCAGCAACCGCGATTTTGTGACGAACGCCATCTTATGGCTGACCGACAGCGAGGGTCTCATCGGATTGAGAGAGAAGAGCGTGGTTTTACGGCTCTTGAATGACAAACGCGCGCATGACAAACGCGCACAGATACAGACCGTCAGTGTGGTGCTGCCCATCAGCATTCTGGCACTGATAGGCGGAATAGTATGGATTATACGAAAACGCAGATATGAGAAAGTTTAGAGTATTGGTAGCATGTGCCATTTTCATTGCCGTGGGAGCAAGGGCACAAGAGTTACTGGACTATCCGTTGGATACCATCAACGGCGAGGAGGTATATAAATACCAAGTGGAGAAGAGTATCGGTCTCTATCGCATCGGGGTGAATTTCAATATTCCCCAGAGCGAGATTGTGCGTCTGAACCCGCAGTTACGCGAGCGCGGTCTGCATTACGGCGAGACGCTCTATCTGCCGACGAAACGGCCGGTAGTGAAAAGACCGGCTACGCCTGACAGAGCACAGACCGCTATCGCTGACAGAGCACAGACTGAGTTGCCCGTAGTGCCAACCCCTGCTCCGATAAAAGCGGACAGCGTGGTACTGGTAGCAGACAGCGCCGTTACTGACAGTATGGCAACAGATAGCATCGCCGTGATGGATTCTATTGTGCCGGACAACCGCAAGGTTGTCGAATTAGCACTCATGCTGCCGTTCGAGAGTCTGCAGACCAAACGCAGCACGAATGCAGAGCGCATGATGGAGTTCTATCAGGGCGCGTTGCTGGCGCTGCGTAATCTGCAGAACGACAGCACGTTATACCGGCTGCATGTCTATGACACCGAGCGCAGCGAGCGTAAGGTGCAGGCACTGTGCGACAGTACGGAACTGGATAGCATGAAAGCTATCCTGGGGCTCGTCTATCCGATCCAGATAGAGCGAATGGCTACATGGTGTGACGCGCATAAGGTGCCGCTATTACTGCCGTTCAGCGACGATATCGAGTTAGCTAACCATCCACAAGTATTGCAGTTCAACTCCACGGACATTCAGGAGGCAGATAGTCTCTGCCTGTGGATGCGCGGACGAATCGACAGTACGAATATCGTGATGGTCGATGTCCGTGAGGCGGATATCACTCCGGCTATCCGCGCACTGCGCGCCAGAATGCGCGTGAACGATATTCCGTATAGAGGTCTGGCATTACGCGATCTGATGACCGACAGCGCGGCATATGCTCTGGATAGTACACGGGAGAACCTGTTTATCCTTCATAGCGACAGGTATCAGCACGTACGTATCATCCTTCCGCAGATTGAGAAGATCCGGGAGGCAGGATACAAAGTACGGATCATGAGCCAGTACTCATGGCAGAAAGAGAGTATCGATTTGCCGCAGGTCTATACCTCTATGTTCGCATTGCGTGACGGGCATGAAGGGTACGATGCACAATGGGCAGAGACCTATGTGAGCGGACATGTGAGCGAGGCACCTCGGTACGATCTGTTAGGATATGATCTGATGCAAGCACTGATCGGATGGCTTAACGGCGAGAAAGAGCACCGGGGATTGCAATCCGAGATACGGTGGACCGGTACCGGGAACGGAGGATACCAGAATGCCGTAGTGAGAGTCATTGAAAATTAAAAATTAAGAATTACGAATTATAGGCTATACATAGTTTTGGTGGTGCTGGGTATGATGATCGGTCTAACCGCACAAGCACAGCCGCGGTTAGGCAACCCGGAGTATTGGGTGGGTGCTCATGGCGGCGTGAGTGCCGGGACCGTGATCTTCCAGCCGGCAGCGGAAAACATGACGCCTATCACCAATGCGTGTGTCTTAGGCGGTAATGCAGGGTTGGTGTTCCGTTTTGCGGGACATAAATACTGCCACTTCCAGATGGAGCTGAACTACATGCACCGCGGATGGGCACATGGCAACGAGGCCATCGGACACACATACCACAACCTGCATTATATCGAATTGCCGATCCTGATGAACCTCAATTTCGGCAGCGAGGTATGCCGGTGGTTCTTCAATCTGGGTCCGCAGATCGGTTACTGCGTATGGGATGAGAGCAGCGCGATTGACCATCCGTTCGATTGGGGATTAGCAGCCGGCACCGGGTTCTACGTAAAGACCAAGAAAGCCGGTATCTATGAGTTCGAAGTACGGTTTGACTACTCCTTCGGCGGTGTTGTCGGCACTACTGTAACAGATCACTACAGCATGGCCAGTCCGATGGATCTGAGTATCAACTTAGGGTACTATTGGCCGATCAAGAAATTTAAAATTAAAAATTAAGAATTACGAATTAATACACACAGATATGAAAACGAATTATGAGGTACGGTACGCGTCAAACCCTATTGACGCAAAGAGTTATGACACAACCAGACTCCGCAAGGATTTTCTAATCGAGAACGTGTTTGTGAAGAACGAGGTGAACATGGTCTATTCCATGTACGACCGCATGATCGTGGGCGGCGCCATGCCGGTGGGTGAGAAACTGAAACTGGAGGCGATTGATCCGCTGAAGGCACCGTTCTTCCTGACCCGCCGCGAGATGGGTATCTTCAATGTAGGCGGCAAAGGCCGTGTGATTGCAGGCGACGAGGTGTTCGAACTCGACTATAAAGAGGCGCTGTACCTCGGTCGTGGCGACCGCGAGGTGAAGTTTGAGAGTCTGGACGCCAACCACCCTGCTCTTTTCTATTTCAATTCCACGACCGCGCACTGCGCTTATCCGAACAAGAAAGTGACGAAAGCGGATGCCGTAGTGGCGCATATGGGCAGTCTGGAGATGTCTAACGAGCGCGATATCAATAAGATGTTGGTGAACCAAGTCCTGCCGACCTGCCAGCTGCAGATGGGTATGACGGAGCTGGCTCCGGGCAGCGTATGGAACACCATGCCGGCGCACGTACACAGCCGTCGTATGGAGGCGTATTTCTATTTTGAGGTACCGGAGGAGCAGGCTGTTTGCCACTTCATGGGCGAGGTAGAAGAGACACGCCACATCTGGATGAAAGGCAACCAGGCAGTATTGAGTCCGGAGTGGTCTATCCACAGTGCGGCAGCCACCCATAACTACACCTTTATCTGGGGTATGGGAGGCGAGAACTTGGATTATGGAGATCAGGATTTCAGCAAGATTACTGACCTGAAATAAAACGATAGGTATGACATACTTGATCCTTCGGTTAGCGACTTTGGGCAATGTGGCGATGACGGTTCCTGTGGTCGCCTCGCTCAGCAAGCGCTACCCGAATGATCGGTTCATCGTAGCGAGCAAGAAGAATCTGGAGGCGATGTTTGCCCCTTTCCCCAACGTCCGTTTCCGCGAGGTGGACAATCATCTGGATTGGCACGGCGTATGGGCGTTATGGCGGGGGCTGCGGGATGAAGTAGATGCGGTGATCGACCTGCAACGCGTACCGCGGACGATAGTCCTCGGCAGTCTGATGCGATTGAGCGGGAAGCCGGTAACGCGGATCCGTTACGGCAGGTTTAGAAAGCACCTGATCACCAAGTTCGGAATAGGGAAAAGGCAGTTGCCCTCCGAGTTCGCCCGATACAGAGATACATTCCTACGCGCCGGGTTGGAGACCGACGAGGCGTTTGAAGCACTGCCGAAGAATGACACAGTTGCTAAGATAGTTACGGAGAAATTCGGCGAGAAAGAGGGGAGATGGATAGGTCTGGCGCCGTTTGCCAAATCGAGGTCAAACATGCTACCCTATCGCGTGACGAAAGATATTATCGAGCAATTGACCAAAGACGAGAAAACGAGGGTGTTCTTGTTCGGAGCGGGGAAAATAGAATGTGAGATGCTGCGGCAATGGGCTGAAGTCTTTCCCCGCACAAAGAGCGTTGCGGGCAAGTTACAACTGAAAGAAGAGTTGGAGCTGATGCGGAAATTAGATGTTATGATTTGCATGGATAGTGCGAACCAGCATTTGGCCAGTTTGGTGGGGCTGAGGGCCATCAGCGTATGGTGCGCAACCGATCCGGTTATCGGATTTATGGGCTGGAAGCAACGTGCGGAGGACATTATTCAGCGTCACGATTTACGGTGCAGACCGTGCACATGTCACGGCACTAATCATTGCAGGTACAGGAATTATGCCTGCCGACAGATAGAAGCAGAAACAATTATACAACAGATATGAGCAAGATTATTTCATTAGCAAACCAAAAAGGAGGCGTGGGTAAGACGACGACCTCTATCAACTTAGCGGCAGCATTAGCCAAACAAGGCAAGAAAGTACTGCTCATCGATGCCGACCCGCAGGCAAACAGCTCGTCCGGTCTGGGTATTGAGATACGCGAATTGAGCAACACGATATACGAGTGTTTGGTAAACGGAGTGGATCCGCATCAGGCAATCATACCGACCAGTACGAAAGGGCTGAGCATGATTCCGAGCCACATTGATCTGGTGGGTGCCGAGATAGAGATGCTGAACATGGAGCACCGCGAGCAGTTGCTGAAGAACATTCTGAATCAGGTACGCGATGAGTATGACTATATCCTGATTGATTGCAGTCCGTCGCTGGGTTTGATCACCGTCAATGCCCTGACGGCAAGCGACAGCGTGATCATCCCCGTACAGTGCGAGTTCTTCGCACTGGAGGGCATTGCCAAACTGCTGAATACAATCAAAATCATCAAATCAAAACTGAACCCGCAACTGAAGATCGAGGGTTTCCTGCTGACGATGTTCGACAACCGCCTGCGACTGAGCAATCAGGTCTATGAGGAGGTAAAACGGCACTTCGGCGATCTGGTGTTCAACACCGTTATTGCGCGTAACGTACGGTTGAGCGAAGCTCCTTCCCACGGTGTATCGGTTTTGGAATATGACGCGTCTTCTAAGGGCGCAAAGAACTATACTGCTTTAGCTAAAGAACTTATTGCACGAAACAAATGAAAAAAATGACAGGACTTGGGCGAGGTTTAGATGCTTTGATTGACACCTCGCATGTAGATACCAACGGTGGCAGTTCTATCTCGGAGATAGCGCTCAGTGCCATTGTAGCTAACCCCGATCAGCCGCGACGGAACTTTGACGAAGAGGCGCTGCAAGAGTTAGCTGATTCGATCCGTGAGCACGGAGTGATCTCCCCTATCACACTGCGTGACAACGGAGACGGGACATATATGATCATCGCCGGTGAGCGTCGTTTCCGAGCGAGTAAGATCGCAGGCTTGGAATGTATTCCGGCATATATCCGCACCGCCAAAGACGAGCAGGTGATGGAGTGGGCGCTGATTGAGAATATCCAGCGCGAGGATCTGGATGCCATTGAGATAGCGCTGGCATACCAGCGGCTGATGGACGATTATGACTTGACTCAGGAGCGGATGGCGGAGCGCGTGGGTAAGAAACGCGCTACTGTAGCTAACTACCTGAGATTATTGAAATTACCGGCAGAGATACAAGTGGGTATCAAGGAGAAGAAGATTGAGATGGGCCATGCCCGTGCTATCTTAGGCACCCCGTCTGCCGAGCGCCAGTTAGCGCTATACCAGCGGATCATAAAAGAAGGTCTGTCGGTGCGCAAAGTAGAGGAGTTGGCACAAGAAGAGAAACAGGTCGAGAAACGAAAAGCGAAAGACAAGAAAGAGAATCCTTATGCCTTACTTGAGCAGGAACTGAGTACCGCAAGCGGGCTTAAAGTAAAGATCCAAGAAGGCAAAGTAGTCATCGCTTTCGGCAACGAAGAAGAGTTAGCCCGGATCGCCGACAAACTGCGTTGAAACGACTCATCACCATATTACTATTAGGCGCATTGGCTCTGCCGATGATGGCGCAACAGGACAGCACGAGCACCTGGTTTCAGAAACCGGATGCCGGCAAAGCAGTGTGGTTAGGAGTCATCTTCCCGGGAGCCGGACAGATATACAATAAATCGTATTGGAAACTCCCTATCGTATATGGCGCATTCATGGGATGCGGATATGCCATCAGCATGATGCAGAACCGCTACAGCGGCTACAAGACAGCCTATCTGGATCTGTACAAAGACGTACAGGCAGGAACGGTAGGAACTGATGCGAGCAAGAGTTATATAGCCGTAATGCCCGACGGGTACGACATGGACCGTGTGGGCGGAGCGAGCACATGGATGAATACGCTCCAGAACCGGCAAAACACTTACCGCCGATACCGTGACTATTCGATATTAGCGACGGTGGCAGTATATGCACTAAGCCTGATAGATGCATATGTGGATGCGCAACTCTTTGATTTCGATATCTCACCGGATTTGACGCTCAATGTGGAGCCGCAGATTTATTATGATTTACAGCACCAACAGAGTGCTGAATTAAAATTAGCTATACAGTTTTGAAAAAGATCTTCTTTATAGTATTTGGTATATGCGCCTCGCTGAGTATGGGGGCGCAAGAGGTAACTCAGCCGGCGGATACTCTCCACGCGGATAGCACAAGCGTTGAATCGCTGGAGTTAGTGCCGATGACGGTTGCAGACAGTCTGGTAATCGAAGATTCGGTAGTAGCGGAAGTGCCCGCTATCCCGTTTTATAAGTTGTGGAACGATAGCAACCTGACGGATGTAGAGATGCGGACGCTGGATTGGTGTCTGCAGTGGTTGGACACAACCGATTGCGTAGCAGTACATGATACCACTACCCTGCCCGACTCCGTTTATAAAGCGAGACTGCAGGCACTGCCGTGCGTGATTGAACTTCCCTATAACGAGCGCGTGCGCGCGTTTATATTAAGGTATGTCAAACGCAATCCGAAACAGGTAGCACGTATGATGCGAATGAGTGAATATTACTTCCCTATCTTCGAGGAAGCACTCGGCAGGTACAAACTGCCGTACGAACTGAAGTACGTGCCTATCATTGAGTCTGCCCTCAACCCTATTGCCCGTTCGTATGTCGGAGCGGCCGGCCTATGGCAGTTCATGCCGGCTACCGGTAAACTCTTCGGTCTGGAGATCAACTCGCTGGTTGACGAACGCATGGATCCTGTCAAGTCCACAGAGGCTGCGTGCCGGTTCCTGAGTAGCATGTATGGCGTTTACCGGGACTGGAACTTGGTAATTGCCGCCTATAACTGCGGTAGCGGAAACGTGAACAAAGCTATCCGGCGAGCCGGAGGTAAGCGCGATTTCTGGTCCATCTATCCCTATCTGCCGCGAGAGACGAGGAACTATGTGCCGATCTTCATTGCCGCCAATTATGCAATGAACTATGGTCAAGAGCATGGTATCTGCAAAGCTCCGGCGGAGAAAATAATGATTACGGACACCATCAAAACGACTCAACGGCTGCACTTGGAGCAAGTGAGCAAGAGTCTGGATATCACGATGGAGGAACTACGGAGGCTCAATCCACAGTACTCAAGGGATATCTTACCCGGCGGAAAGAGTTATGCTCTCTGTTTGCCGGCAGATAAAGTAGGTCTGTTTATCGATCAAGAAGACAGCATACGCGCGTATAAAGCCGACAGCCTGATTAATAATCGTCGCGCAGAGATTGATATGGCCAAGGTGACCTCTATCAGCGGAGCATACCGGGTCAACGGAGTGACCTATTACACGATTAAGAAAGGCGACACACTCAGCGGTATAGCCAAGAAATTCCACTGCTCTGTAAAGCAACTCAAACAGTGGAACGGGCTGAAGAGCGATGCTATCCGGGATGGTAAGAAACTGAAGATTTGCAAGTAATGGCAGAAGAAAAGATATATTACTCGCTCCGCGAGACGGAGAAAGAGACAGGTATTCCGGCCTCTACTCTGCGCTATTGGGAGCAACAGTTTGACGAACTCAGCCCGCGCAAAGACGGTCACGGCAACCGCTATTATACCCGCGAGGATCAGGAGATCATCAAACGCATCAAATATATCCGGGACGAACTGAAGATCACGCGCATTGAGGCAATAAAAAAGGAACTGACCTCCAATGCCAAACGGTCCGATGAGCGCCAAGCAGCACTGGAGATCCTGCTACGCGTGAAAGACGAGTTATGTGAAATACGCAAAATGATTAAATAAATGAAGATAGATTGGAAAAAGATTACGCCTTATGTAGTGGCGTTAGTAGTATTCATAGGGTTTGCTATGGCCTATTGTTCTCCTGTTTTAGAGGGGAAAGTATTATATGCGGGCGATACGATGAGCTGGTTAGGAGCCGCTCATGAAGCACAAGAGTTTCAAAAAGAAACCGGTGACAGTCCATGGTGGACCAACTCTATGTTTGGCGGTATGCCGACATACCAGATAACGGGTTATCTACCATCTAATAATATACGCAGCACATTAGAAAAGGTCACTCACCTGGGTTTTGCCGGTAATTGGAACGTAATAGGTATAATACTGGGATATTTATTGGGTTTCTTCCTTATGATGCGCTGCTTTAGGGTAAATCCGTGGCTCTCCATTGCCGGTGCTTTTGCGCTGACTCTGTCCACGTATTTCATGCTTATCATCCCTGCCGGACATATCACGAAAGCATTAGCTATTGGTGCATTAGCGCCTTTTATAGGTGGTATTTATGCCATTTTCCGTAAGAATTACTTTTTGGGTATTCCATTAGTGCTTATTTATGGTTTTATCAGTTTGACAATACACCCGCAGATGACTTATTATGTTGCCTTGCTATTGGGTGTCATGGTTATAGCTGAGTGTTATACCTACCTTCGTGAAAAAGACTATAAATGGCTTGGTATCAACTTGGGTATTCTGATTGTTTGCGGTCTTCTGATTTACGGTACTAAACTATCGTGGTTCAAGATGAACAATGAGTACTTAAAAGAGACCATGCGCGGAGGTCATAGCGAACTAACCAAACAAGTTCAAGACAAGCCGGCGGAAGGTCTGGATATCAAATATGCCACGGACTGGAGCTACGGCAAAGCAGAAACCATGACGCTGCTCATTCCCAACTGGGAAGGCGGTGCGAGCGGATACAACTTAGGAAAGGATAGCCAGTTAAGCCAAGCCATGCGCAAGCAGGGTGTACCCAAAAGGGACGCCGAGCAGTTCTGCCAACATGCACCGACTTATCATGGCGAGAAGATGTTTACCAGCGGAGCTGTGTATGTCGGGGCGATTGTATGCTTCCTATTCCTATTAGGATTACTGATTGTCCCCGGACCGTACAAATGGGCACTGCTGTTTGCTACGCTGATGTCCATTTTCCTGGCATGGGGAAAGAACATGATGTGGTTGACAGAATTATTCTTCAATTATTTCCCGATGTATAACAAGTTCCGCGCAGTTGAGTCAATCTTGGTGGTAGCGGAAATCACGATTCCGTTGTTAGGATTCTTGGGATTACAGCAAATTATAGACGGTAAAGTCGAATGGAAGAAATTACGGAATAGCCTATACATAGCCGGAGGCGTGACAGCCGGAATATGTCTGTTTGTAGCACTCTTTGCCGGTAGTTTCAATATGACCAGTAGTTTTGATGCACAATGGAAAGGACAGGTTCCGCAATGGCTATACGATGCCATTTTGGATCAGCGCGTAGCCATGGTCAAGAGCGATGCATGGAGAAGTATGCTGTTTGTGCTGATTGGTTGCGGACTTGTATTCTGGTATGCTTGGAAAAACCGGACCACCGATCACCGATCACCAATCACCAGTTCCATATTATACGCCGGCCTTGCTGCGTTGATCTGTATAGATATGATTCCTGTGAATAAGCGTTTCTTTAATAATGACAATTTTGTCAAGACCAAAGATAGCGAAGCGTATTTCAAGATACAGCCATGGGAAGAACAAATCTTGCAGGACAATAGTTTGGATTACCGTGTGCTAAATCTTAATACCAACACCTTCAATGACGCCCGTACCAGCTATCGGTTGAAATCCATTGGCGGCTATTCTGCCGTCAAACTGCGTCGCTATCAAGATCTGATAGACGAACATATCAGCAAGATGAACTGGAATGTACTCAATATGCTGAATACCAAGTATATCGTCACGCAGCGCGGCGTGGTACAAAATCCCGATGCAATGGGGAATGCATGGTTTGTAGAGAACGTGCAGTTTGTGCCCACTCCGGATGACGAGAGTGCAGCTTTGAATACTCTGGATCTGCATACTACCGCCGTAGCAGATGAGAAATTCCGCGAGGTACTGACATGCAGCAGCATTCCTACAGAGAGTGATAATATCCAATTGACCTCTTATGCACCGAACCGGTTAGAATATACTGCTCGTGCAACAACAGACCGCATTGCCGTGTTCTCGGAGATATACTATCCACACGATTGGCATATATATATCAATGGTACAGAAATACCTTTGGCTCGCGTAAACTATATGCTACGTGCTGCAGTTGTTCCGGCAGGAGAACACATCATCAGAATGGAGTTTAAACCAAGTGCTGTTATTACAGACAGGTGGTGCGTCGCAATATGCATCATACTCCTTCTTATTGCCATCGGTTTTGCAACTGCGCCTCTTTGGAGAGGAATTATCAAACGGCAGAAGTAAGTCCGAGCAATCCTTTAGATACATTAGTGCGGAACTGAACCAGTTTCCATCCTTTCATGGGGTGGAAACTGATTGTATATAGGCATAGCAGTACGATAGTACCACCCCATTTGACACACTCCGAGAAGAGGCGTTTGTAGTACTTGCTCCGCGAGATAGCCAACGTACGCTGACGCTCACTGATACCCATCTGGAGCGTGAGGCGGTTGAAATAAGGCTCATCTAATTTGGTTTGCGGTATTATATGGTGTAACACAGGAGTCGGCAGATACAGAATCTGCATATTCTGGGAATGCATCTTATCAAAGATATCTTTCTCCTCGGAGCCCATGAGGTTACCTCCTTTGCGTCCGAGGGCAGTATTAAAGAGTCCGACCTGATCGAATACCGATTTGCGATAAGCCACATTGCCTCCGCCCGGGTAACGTCCGTGCGGGTATTCACGCACTTTGGTGCCATAGTTCATCCACGCCGTCAGGAGCGCCTTCGTATAGGGTGTCATCCATTCCGGTTCGGTAGTCTCATAGAGTGGTTCTATCGGGCCGCCGCAAGCCATCGTCTCCGGATGTGCGGCGAACCATTCTGCATATGTGCGCAGATACCACGAATCAATCAACGCATCGTCATCAATATAAACGATGATATCTCCCTTTGCCTCTTTGATCCCTCTGTTTTTTGCGGCAGAGAGACCTTGTTCAGGCTCGGTTGTATAGCTGAACTGCACATCCGGATGAGTAGCAGCGAATATATCACATATCTCGCGTGTATTATCCGTGCAATTATTATCTACCAGAAGTATCTCGTACTCCGTTTTAGGCAGATCATTGGCAGCAATACTCTCCAAGAGAGGACCAATATATTTTGCCCGATTATATGTGCATATGATGGCTGTTAGCATATGCCTGATAATTTGATTAGTTTATGTAGTTGTTGGTCAATAGCAGATATAATGGGAGATGTAAAATATGCTCGGATATGATCAAAACATACTATTACTATAAAGTATATCGTGAACAGCACGAGTACAATTGTCCATGCGCTAAAAGGATCGTGCTTATCATACAAGCCTATAAAATAATTATTCCAGTACGCACTAATCCATATACTTGTATGAACCAGATATACCGGGAATACACCTTTTGCAAGCCAATTGATAGACCTACTTTTAAATTCCATAGTGACGAAAAACAAGAAAATAGCAATCGTATTAAACATCGACCACGGATTGTTATTATTAAAGAACGCAAGGGAACTTACCCAGTGCAAATAAAAATCATTTAATATCCAAACTGTTGCATACAGGGCTACACCTATAATTGCACAAATTGCACTCTTCTTATGCAATTTGTGCTTGTCAAATGATACATGTAGAGCTATATAACGCCCTATAAAATACATATACATCACCTGCATAAAGTTGCAACCGTTCGGATTGATTGATTGCCTGCAGAAAAAGCCATAGAATACATTTATCAGTGTCAGTGCGAACAGACACCATATATATTCTTGTTTGGACATATATTCTATGGCCTTGTTGAACAACGGAGCTAAGAGCAACAAAAATAAATATGCTTTTACGAACCACCACCCGGGTAAAAATGAAAATGGCATAAAAGATATTATAGCATCTTTCAGAGTAAAAGTAGTGCCCGGCAAAAACAAGGATATGCAATATACTAAAATGCTATAAAATGCACAGATTACGTAGAACTGAATAAGTTTTCTTAATGTAGTATGTATCCCAAACCAGCCGGATATAAGTACGAACAAATTAACTTGCAAAGTCATGAATGAACAGAGGATTTTCGGCAATATCGACCATATGACAGTTTGGTTTGATAAAGAAATCGACTGCGGCAAACAAAACACACAAAAGTGCAAGAAAGGAAGAACATACATGCACAAGAGTCGTAGTAGTTCTATATTTGATTGGCGTTCCTTTTCCATATTACTCAAGCACTATCCATTCCTTTGGAATCATTTTTTCCACATAGGAGGAAATGTCTGCCGGATTATTATAATACCGTGCGGGCGCTATCACGATTTTATCCGGATTTGTATTTAACCATGCGCCCCACCAACTGAATGTACTATTGGCGATGATATTATGCTGACATGCGGACATGAGGCGCATATCATTATACGCATCAGCGCCGTAGTTAATATCCACAAAAGTGGCATTCTTGATGTCTGCGAATTTCTCGCGCACCCATGGTATATCGTCCGAGAAGAAGTAGTAATGCGGCGCATCGACATGCTTTTCTATCATTTCCATTGCGCGTCTGTACCATTCCACCGATGGGGTATAGAACATATTTTTGTTTGCTCCATTCAGATAGTCGCCTCGTCTAATGTGTACTGACACCGAGTTTGTCTTTTTAATCTCATCTAACAGCACTTGATTCTGCGCATTAGGTTGTTCTGCAAAGGCAAACTCTTTTAGTAGTTCTTCTCTATAGGCCTCAAAGGTATGATAATTCGCACAATAATCAAACAGTATAGCAGATTTAGTTTTCATAAGTGACTTATCCGCCACATCGAAATAATAGCTACCGCAACTTGTTTTAGAATACTTTCGGCAAAATAATCGCAAGCGTCCCAAGACGCGAACTGCTAACCGATGTTTGCGTGTAAAGCATGCTTTGGAATGTAATGCGAACACCGATAATTCATACGGCCGACACCACTGCTTCTGTGCAAAGACATCCATATATGACAGATCGAGTGCGAAAGGCGTTTCTTGCTTTCGAGCCAGCGCGTATGCTGTAGCATATTCAAACATCTGGTTTCCTAATCCTCCTTGTAATATTACTTGTATCATGAACGTACTCGCATTACTAAGTGATAAAAATTCAAGAATCCTTGTAAGAAATGATAGTGTTTGCCTGTCGCCAATTTAAAAATGGTTCTGTTGACAAGAGTCATTCCTTGAGATGCTGATTGAGACAAATAGCTGCTATACACATCTAAAATATCCGGCCAAGATGATCTGTCGGCATTTTTTATCAAAGAGACCATGCTACGTTGAGGCAATGCGGAAACAACATCAGCATATTTATCTGCATCCGGGACAGAGGTAAAATATTCGATTAGTATTTTGTCTGCAAGATATTGGCTCTCAATAGAAGCACGAGTGAGATTATGGACATACGAAGCCTGATTGGTTGTCTCGTAGAAATAGAGTGGCTCATGTAGAACCGCTATCTTTTTTGCTTGGTGCACAAGGCGCGGTGTTACGGCATAATCTTCTGCCAGACGTATCCGTTCATCGCTTCGTATTCCTGTTTGGCGGACAAAATCTGCATTATAGAACTTATTCCAATGTGCGCATTTCTCAATATGTTGCAATAACCGCCGAATGTAATCCATTTTATTTGCGTATCCAACGCGCTCTATGTATATTCTATTTACCGTCACTACATTCACATCAAATATCACAATATCTGCATTATGCTGTTCAATCGTCTCTACTAATTGCTTAACCGCGTCAATAGCGATGTAGTCATCCGAATCTACGTGCCATACAAAGTCTCCAGAACAACTATCCAAGCCCGTATTTCTTGCTGCAGATAATCCTTTGTTCTGCTGGTGCGTAAGAATCTGCACATTCTTCTGACGAGTGGGGTAACGCGCTATTACATTTTGCAATATTTCAATAGACTTATCTTGTGTAGCATCATTTACAAACATATATTCTATGTTTGAATATGTTTGTTCAAATAAACTTACAGCGCAGCGCTCTATGTATCGCTCCACGCCATAAATTGGTACTATAATACTGACTTTAGGCTTATTCATTCGTCGTAAAATTCTATCTTAGAATTATGCACTCTACGTTTTTCTTCCGGTGGAATCTGCATATAATCGCCAAAGAGCCCCTTCAGAACCGCATCTGGATTATTAGGAACGCACGCCTGAAAGTCCTCAAATTGGATTCTTTTGATAGGGAACACATCATACTTCATGTAGAACCCTGTTGGTTTCCAGCCATAAACATCCGCCAATTGGGGAGATGGAATAAGATAATTAATACAACGGGTTAGCGCGACAATACTCCATGCAAATGGGAATAGGAGATATGATATTATTTTATCCTGGAAAGAGGAATAGTTATGTATTCCGCGAACGCAATGACCATACCAATAATCCAGTTTTTGTTTCCATGACCAAGACGGGATCTTTTCCATCGGAATAATATCAATAAACAGTCCTTTTTCTTTTAATCTGTTTGTACATTCCTCCTCATAGTAATATGAATTTTTATCACGGACCTTGGCTATAAGTACCGGCAAATTCCAGTCTGTGAACCGATCTTGAAACACCAAATTATTAGGCAATTCCTTCTGCAACACTCTCTTGATTCGCGAGAAATCTTCTCTACGGACTGAGATGTCTATATCATCGTCCCAAGGAATAAATCCACCATGACGAACTGCCCCTAATAAGGTTCCGCCATCCAAATAATATTCAATATGGTGTTTGGAAAAGATGGAATCAACAATTTTGAGAATTTCTAACATTCTCATCTGTGCCTTACGTAACATTGATCCTTCCAGATTATATTTACTTAAATCTTCCATTTTATTTTCTTTTAACGTCTATCACTTCTCCCGTAAAATCAGATGCGACAGTATTCAGCGACGCAATAGCTACCTCTTCCGATTTCAATAATGTGTCCTCCGGTTCGTTGCCAAAATTAGATACACGCATCGGCGTTTTTGTACGCTCCGGATTGATACAATTGACACGAATGTGGTCATTCGACCATTCTTCCGCTAATGCTTGAACCAGATTGACCACTGCTGCTTTGGTGGCGGAATATATACTATACATCATTCTTCCGCGCGTATAACTGCTGCTTGTATAGGCCAAAAGCGAACCTTTCGTTTGTGCCAAATAAAGATAAGACGCTTTCGCTACGTTGATGATGCCCAACATATTCACATTCACCGATTGCTGAATACGCTCGTACTCCATCGCAGAAAGTGCCTCTTTAACCAATATACCCGCTGTATTCACAACAAAATCAATCTTTCCTTCTTGCTCGCTCACCTCACGCAAAGCCTTTTCCACATGTTCCGTCTGGCTCACGTCCACACCATTTAACGAACGGCTGAAGCAATAAACTTTCGCTCCGCAATCACGCGCCAAACGGGCTACATCTGCGCCAATACCATAACTGCCACCAAAAACAACCAGCACTTTGCCTTGTAACTGCTTTTTCGTCTTTTCTGTCAATGCTTCTTGACTACCCTCTTGGCTCTTTAATTGAAACAATTTATCAACAAGGAACAAATCTTCTTTATAGGTAATCTTCATATTGAAAACCTCACCCTTAACAACAAAGACAGGTACATCCGGCAAATATTTACGGACGACGCCACAGTCATCTGTGGTTACAAATTGAGGGTCTTGAAGGGCTGTCTTATATGCTTTGTCAATGATACCTCGTTTGAAACATTGCGGTGTCTGTCCGCTACGCAACAATGAACGAATTGGAATGGAATTAATACAATCTTTTTCATCCACCTGAATAATCGTGTCGGCTACGGGAATTGCCACATCTACCGCTTCGTATTTCTCCAACGCTTTCACACAATCATCTATAATCCGGTCGTTCACCAACGGACGGACAGCATCGTGAAAAATTAGATTGTCGTCATCATTCATATACGCGTTGATTGCAGAAAGACTCGAATGATACCTTTCTTTACCGCCCTGTAATATTTTACGAACTTTCGCATAATGGTTATTCACGACCATTTGCTCTATGTTCGATATAAATTCAGGACGTGTAACAACCGCAATCTCATCTATCAACTCATTATGTTCAAACACATCAATCGTGTGCTCAATCACTTTCTTTCCTGCGACTTTCAGAAACTGTTTCGGCAAATCACGTCCAAAACGTGACCCACTCCCACCTGCCAATATGACTGCTATATTTTTACTCATATCTCTTTTATTTTTCTTTTTCCTTTGCCCCGGAATTTCATTCCGGTTATAAAAATTTGCTTTGTCAGTTTTGTCATTATTGTCAGTTTCCTGATTTTATCAGCCTTCGCGCCCTACAAACTGACAAAACTGTCAATACTGACATTTCATTATTGCATTGGGACTTTGGAATTTTGGGACTTTTAAAGTCTCAAAGTCTCAACTGTCTCATGTCATTTTTTTCGAACGCTGTGTTCAAAAATTCAACGTTAGTGATACTTGGTTATTCTTAGTCATCTGTTACCCATTCACGGGGGCATTGCCATACTATCTGCGATCCAGGCACTATCCCTCTAGTGCTCACAAGCACCTCAGCCACCAACTGATTGCTTCCTGACATCCTCGAATCACATATCCTTCAAGGACAAGCCTTTTAGCTCAAACTTGTACTGACCGAATGTTCCCTGGGGCAAACTCTTCACTTTCTCTTCCAGTTTCGGCAGGCTGAGTTTGTGCTCATTGCGCTTCACTTCGGCTATCAGTCCCGTGCGGTCGAACTCATTGAGCGCCACCACGTCTATCTCGTTCTCACTCTTCTTGTCCCACCAGTTACCCACTAATGTATAGACGCCGCTTTCCATCAATAATGCCTGAAAATAGCGCTCCAAGGTGCGTCCTGAGAACTGTTCGTAATGCGTATTGATATTCTCGCGCAATAACCGTAACTGCCCGCTCTCTATCAAAGCCTGATACGGACAGATGAAACGGAACCAGAAGCGCAGGAACGGATCTACTATTTCATACGACGACACCTTGGAATTAGGCGAAGACAACACTGGTCGGATACGGGCTATCATGCCGAAGTTATTCTCCAGGTTCTGAAGGAATGTACCCACATCTTTCTGTAACGCTCCGTCTATATCGCTACGACGGTTCTGTCCTTTGGCTATCAACTGTAATATGGAATAGTAAGTATTATAATCGGAGCCGAACTCATTATTGATCATGTCCCTGCCCTCCGAAAGAAAATAGGAGTCCATGCGGCATACATAATTGAGCATCTTCTCTTTCGTATAGCAGCCGGCATCCATCAGCAACTCCACATACTTGGCTACTCCGCCCGTAAGCATATACAGGCACAACAAATCCTCATTCTTATAGTCCGGACAATAATCGCTATATATCTGTTTGAGCGTCGCAATAGTAAACGGTCGTAAGGTCATTCTGGAGGTAGGACGGCCATAGAGCGGTTCATTCTCGTTCTCAAAGATACGTTTCATCAACGACATAATACTGCCGCTCACTATCAGGTTGATACGCGACTCCGTGTGGTAGCGGTCCCATATATCCTGTATCTCACTGAAAATAGCCGGATTGACCTTGTACAAGTTCTGGAACTCGTCGATGATGACCGTGAACGGGCGATTAACCGACTCCCGCATGATGACCTCAAAAAGCTCCCGGAAATGCGTCAATGTACCGTATATGGGAATGTTCAGTTGCTCCTCTAAGGCACGCTGGAATTTCTGACAGAGAAAAGCCTCACTGTCTTTGGACACAAACAGGTAAGCAGACTCCGCATCCTGCATAGCTCGCATAATAAGTGAAGTCTTTCCTACACGTCTGCGCCCCATCAGCACCGTGAAGGTTGCACTGGTACGAGACTGTTTTTCAATCTCTTGCAGTACTGCCAATTCATTTTTCCGGTCGTAGAACTTCATAATGTAAATCTATATTTATATAAATCACCATTTACATTTCGCTACTCTTTAGCGTCTCCAATATCTCGTTGCAGAGTTCGCGGATGGCACCTTCGCCGCCGCGGTGTTCCAGGAGACGGATCCCCGGAATGGCACGCACTTTGGGCATCGCGTTAGGCGGACAAGCGGCTATGCCGCCGGCTTGGGCTACTGCCGTCAGGATGTCTATATCGTTGATATCATCGCCTACATAGCACACTTCCTCCAGACCGATTTCCAACTCCGCGCAAATCTGTTCGCATACCTGCAACTTGGTCTTCACGCCTTGCTTGACTTGGCTCCCGACGCCCATATAGAGGTAGTCCAGCTGCAGTTTCTTAGCTCTACGCGCTACTATCTCCGTCGTTTCGGAGGTCAGGATGCCGCATTTGATACCGGCTTTCATCAGCAGCGCCATGCCCATGCCGTCATAGACGCAGAAGCGTTTCATCTCTTCTCCGCTCGCACCGTAGTACATTGCGCCGTCCGTCAGACAGCCATCCACATCTGTCAAAAATAGCTTTATCATATTATTTTTTCGTATCAATGGTAAAACCGTGTACCGGGGAGGCAGGAGAAGGAGTCAATAACGCCCACTACGTGGGCATTGGGCATAGATGATTGGTCATTGGTAATCTCATCCACTACAATCAAAGTGTGAATAGAATAATGGTTCATCGTTTCGCCCGCCTCTACAATCTTCGCATCCTTGCTTATCGTCTTGGGGTTGCGGGACATTATCTCCGCCACCTTGGTACCGAAGAACTCTTTCCCTAACCGTTGCATCGCTCTACGAATATCCCCGTCCGTGATAATTCCCACAAGGTGGGCATTCGTCATTTTCTCCACCACTATTCCTATTCCGAGCGTCCCTTTGGTCACAATCTCTATCGCCTCGCTCATCGGCATTTCAGGCGTCAGGAAGGGCAGGTTTTCGGTAAACATCACCTCCGATACTTTCGCCAACAGTTTGCGTCCGAGGTCACCGCCCGGATGAAGCATTGCGAAATCGGAAGGCTGGAAATGAGTCGCCTCGATGAGCGCGCAAGCAAGTGCATCGCCCATGGCGAGTGTAGCCGTAGTGGAAGCCGTCGGAATGAGGTTCAGAGGATCCGCCTCGCGCTCTACAGCGATATTGAGGTGCACCTGCGAGTACTTGGCGAGCAGGGAAGAATCGCTTCCTGAGATACCTATAATAGGTATATGTTTCGCCTGAATAAGCGGCAGAAAACGGAGCAGTTCTTCGGTCGCGCCGGAATAAGAGATGGCGAGGACGAGATCGTCCGAGCCGAGCATCCCCAAATCGCCGTGGTAGGCGTCCAGCGGGTTAAGGAAGAACGCCGGTGTGCCGGTAGAAGCCAGCGTAGCGGCTATCTTGGATCCTATATGTCCGGACTTACCGACGCCGGTTACTACAACCTTACCTTTGCAGCTGTGTATCAACTCTACGGCTTGGAGAAAATGCTCGTCCAAACGGGAAACGAGTGTTCGGATAGCTGATGCTTCACACTCCAGACACTCCGCTGCACGGGCTATAATATGCGAATTTTCATTATTCATTGTTCATTATTTTAGTGAACGCGCGGGTGAGGTTCGACCACGCGTATTTGGTTTTCTCTTTTTTCAGATATTCGGTATAGGGTTCCTGACGGGAGTTAGTGAAATAATCCACCAAATCATCGGCAATCGCCGGAACGGAAGGTTCGCAGGCATAGCCCATTTTATGGTCATGCACAATCTCTCCCAGCCCTCCCACATTCGTAACCAACATCGGTTTCTCAAAATGGAAAGCCACTTGCGTCACGCCGGATTGCGTAGCCGATTTATAGGGTTGTACAATGAGGTCGGCTGCGCCGAAATACTTACGCAGATCGGCATCAGGGATGAACTCGTTCCGTATGATTACTCTGTTATTCAGACCATCGGCCTCTATCTGCGCACGGTATTTTTCTTCGTGCTCATAAAACTCGCCGGCGATGATGAGTTGCAGATCCGGCAGTTTGTCTTTCACTTGTCCGAAAGCATCCAAGAGCAAGTCAAGCCCCTTGTACGCCCGCACGAGTCCGAAGAAAAGCATATACTGTTTGTCGTCCGGCAGCCCCAAAGCTTTGCAGGCTTCCGTTTTCGTCATCCGCTCGCCGTAATGGTCATAGATGGGATGCGGGGAGACGGCAACCCCACCCGACCTGCCCGCAAGGGAGGAGATTTGCTCTGCCACACTCTCACTCAACGCGACAAAACCGTCCTGGGAGGCTACAAAATAAGGAGCAAAGAGTTTATCCAAGATGGACGGTTCGTGGGGCATCATATTATGCACCAGTGCTACCGTTTTGGTTTTTCCGTTCCGCCGTGCAATGCGGGAAATGAGTCCGTAAGCCGGTGCAAAGAACGCCATCCAGTAACAGCAGATGAGCAAATCCGGCTCCGCCTTGCGCAAGGCACGCCCGACACGAATCCAGTTGAACGGATTGCAGGAATTGAGCACTCTCCGGATCGTGAGATCCGCGGGCGCTTGCTCCGATGAATACTGCGTTTTCCCGGGGAAGAGGAACGAAGGGTATTGGAGCGTGAAGGTCCATAGCTCCACCTCGTGTCCCTCGGAGAGGAACTGCCGTGCGAGACGCTCGTTGAACGTAGCCAACCCACCTCGATAAGGGTATGCTGTGCCTAAAAGGATGATTTTCATTGCGGTGTGTTTTGTTTGAGGTCTTCCGCGTACGTTATTTTACGGTTCTGTTCGTCACCCTGAACGATGAAGACAGGTGTCTCCGGCATGTAGCGATGCACTATTCCCACATCGTCCGTAGCCGCTATATTGCCCTCTCGGAGTGCGCGTTCAAAAGCCTCAGCGATCGTTGACAGGCGGAATGCCTGCGGGGTCTGTGCTCTCCAGACGGTTTCGCGCGGAGGCATAGACGTCAGGCGGTTGTGTTCGGTTATATAGATTGTGTCCGTGGAGGGTACCGCCACTGTGACGGCTTCATGCTCCTGCAGCGCCTGGCACACCTCGGCGATGATGCGTTGGGATACATAAGGCCGCGCTGCGTCGTGGAGCAGGAGGGAGAGAGTGTCATTTGAAGATTTGAAGATTTGAAGATTTGAAGATTCCGCAGCGTAGGTCTTAATAGCGTTATAGGACGACTCCCATCGTTCGGTACCTCCGGGGATGATTTTTGTCAGTTTCCGCCAATGGTTATTTTGGCATAATTTTTGTAGAGAAGAAATGTGCTCAGGGTGCATCACCACGGCGATCTCGTCGATGTCCGGCGCGAGCTCAAAAGCATCAATGGAGTGCTCGAGGATCGAGCGCCCGTCAGCGAGAGGCAAGAGTTGTTTCGGGGTTTCTCCCCCCACTCTGCTGCCGATTCCGCCGGCTAATATGACTGCAATATTGTACATTTCTTTTCCCTTATAGTTATCCTATAGTGTGGTAGGCTTAATATCTAACGAACCTCTAACTTATCTCTAACTTATCACTAACGGTTGGACCGATTTTCTATCGGTTTTCAGCCGATTGTTATTCAATCGCTATTCTTTTGATTCTTCAAAAGCGTTCCATCCTTGCGCCTTGAGCGATATTTCTTCGCCGTTGCGGCCGATGAGGTTGCATCCGTACTCGGGTTTGGTGATGTGACCAATGATGTAGAGGTCGTCCACGGGGATGAGTTTCTCGTAGTCGTCGAGCGAACAAGTGAAGAGCAGTTCGTAGTCCTCTCCGCCGTTGAGCGCACAGGTGACGATATTGAGGTTCATCTCCTCGGCGAGGGCGGCTGCCTCGTAGTCGATCGGCAGTTTGTCCTCATAGACGCAACAACCGACGCCGGACTGGGTGCATATATGCAGCAGTTCGGAGGATAGTCCGTCCGAGATATCCATCATCGCAGTGGGTTTGACCCCCGCTTTGCGGAGGGATTCGAGGATGTCACGCCGCGCCTCGGGTTTAAGCTGGCGTTCCAGGAGATACTCCTTGCCGGTGAAGGCTTCCTGGGCTTTCTCCTGATTGCCCACGAGACGCTCGCGCTCAAGGAGCTGGAGTCCCATATACGCCGTACCGAGGTTACCGGAGACGCAGATGAGGTCGTTCAGTTTGGCGCCGTTGCGATAGACAATATCCTTGGCAGCCGCTGTTCCGAGGCAGGTGATGGAGATGGTCAGTCCGGTCATGGACGCACAGGTATCGCCACCGACGAGATCAACGTTGTACCGCTCGCATGCCAGACGAATACCCGAATAGAGCGCTTCTATATCCTCCACCGAAAAACGCTTGGAAATACCGAGCGAAACGGTGATCTGGGTCGGCGTGCCGTTCATGGCATAAATATCCGAGAAATTGACCACCGCCGCCTTGTACCCCAAATGTTTGAGAGGCACGTACTCGAGGTTGAAATGAATGCCCTCGAGAAGCATGTCGGTAGTCATTAGAACCTTCTTGGACCCGAAGTCCATGACGGCACAATCGTCTCCGACGGATTTCCTGGTCGAAGGCTGGACGGTTTTGAGGTCCTTGGTAAGATGTTTGATGAGTCCGAACTCACCGTATTTAGCAATTTCTGTCATAATCACACATAATGGGCATGCAAAGGTACGAAAAATAATTGAAAAATGAAAAATGAAAAATGAAAATTAATAAAAATGGCACTCTTTTTATAAAAAAATGCGTGCGCGCTTGCGTATATGGAAAAAAAGTTGTACATTTGCGGGCTTTTTGTGCATAGCCGGATAAAATCCGACAGAACAGACATACAGGACTCACGCAAAAATGCGCGAGAACAGACCAAAGAAAATACAGACGATGATTGAATATATCAGAGGAATATTAACAGATTTGAATCCGACGGAGGCTGTTATAGAGGCTGCCGGCATAGGTTACGGGATTGCAATCACGCTGCCGGGCTATAGTGCTCTGGTTGGGAGCGAGAACAAGGAAGCCAAGTTGTTTATCTCGGAAATTATCCGTGAGGACACCCACGAAGTGTACGGTTTTGTGACGCAAGCCGAGCGTCAGTTGTTTGAGTTGCTGATGACGGTAAGCGGCGTGGGCGCATCGACCGCCCGGATGATCATGAGCGCGTTCAGCGCCGAGGAGTTGCGGATGCTGATCGCCACGGGCAATGCCAAAGCGATGGCAAAAGTGAAAGGGCTGGGACCGAAGACCGCCCAACGCATCATTGTGGACCTGAAGGACAAGGCGATCAAGCTTGACTTCGGCGCCGGTTCAGAACCGGACCAAGCCGGCCATGCGGGTATGTTGTTCGAAGAAGAGAACGGCGTCAAAGCCGAAGCCGTAAGCGCATTGACCATGCTCGGTTTCCCGGCGGCAGCCAGCGGCAAGGCGGTAGATAAGATACTGAAGGGTGATCCTTCGCTCAAAGTAGAAGCGGTAATCCGCGAGGCACTAAAAATGCTCTGACAGACCGCTTCGCTCAAAGACAAAAGACCGCAGGCTATGCCTGCTAAAAGAACAAAGACGATTTTGTATAAGCAAATACGATATATATTACTGATTAGTCTGATTCTGTGGTTGCCGATGGCGGCCACGGGCAGTATGGCGCAGACGCGGGGCAAGAGTCTGAAGGAGTTGATTGCGGAGGAGAAAGCCCAGAAAGAAGCCGAGAAAGCCGCCCGCGAAGCGGAGAAAGCCAAGGAGAAAGAGGAAGAGGCTAAACGTGAGGCAGCCCGCAAGGCACGTGAGGAACGCACCAAGAGAGTATTGGAGGAGACGGACGGCAGCACTACCGAAGCGTCCACCAAAACGCCGGAGGAAGTAGCGGATTTCGTGACGGAGACCGATAGCAGTTACTGGGCACCGACACGTGTCAAACAACTCGGAGCACAGAACTTCGGAGAATTGAATCAGCCGGTAAGCACGTTAGACCTGCAGGACCCGAATAACATCACCACGACTGTAGAGTACCAGCCGGAGACGGGTACGTATGTCATCCGTACCAAAATGGGCGACACGGACATCACCACGCCCTATATGCTGACGCAAGACGAGTACAACCACTACGCCGAGCGCCAGATCATGCACCATTACTGGCAGCAGAAAATAGGCGAGGTGGAGCATAACAACGAGTCTAAGTTCGACATCACCGACATGAAGTTCAACATCGGTCCGGCGGACAAGGTGTTCGGTCCCGGCGGTGTGCAACTGAAGATGCAGGGAAGTGCGGAGTTACTGTTCGGATTCAAGCACCAATACATTGAGAACCCGTCCCTTACGCTACGCGCGCGAAACAATAACATCTTCGATTTCGACGAGAAGATCCAAGCCAGCATACAAGGTAAGGTGGGACAGAAGTTGAACTTCAACATGTCCTACAATACCGAGGCCTCTTTTGCGTTCGACCAGCAGAACTTGAAGTTGAACTACAAGGGCGAGGAGGATGATATTATCCAGTCTCTGGAGGCAGGAAACGTAACGATGGATCTGCCCAGTTCGCTGATCCGCGGTAGCCAGGCGCTGTTCGGTATCAAGACTAACCTGAAATTCGGCAAACTGAAAATTCAGGCGCTGATTTCTCAGCAGAACAGCCAGGCGCAGACGGTGAGCAGCAAGGGTGGCGCACAGATGACGAAGTTCGACGTGAGCGGCGACAGTTACGACGAGAACCGGCACTTCTTCCTGAGCCATTTCTTCCGTGACCATTATGAAGAGGCGATGGCGAGCGTACCGTACGTAGCGAGCGGTGCGAAGATCAACAAGATCGAGGTGTGGATCACGAACAAACGCGGTAACTACGACCAGGCGCGTAACATAGTGGCTTTTGCGGACCTCGGCGAGAGCAGCGAGCACACGCAGCAGAGTTGGGGCGGCGTGACCAACGTACCGCCGGATAATAATACCAACGGTCTGTACGGGTTTATACAATCGACCGCCTTCCGCGACCTGCAACAGACCTCAACCGTGCTGGAAGGCCAGAACGGAATGGAGGGCGGCAGCGATTTCGAGAAGATCGAGAGTGCGCGTCTGTTGACCAGCAGCGAGTACACCCTCAACAGCGCCTTGGGATATATATCTCTCAAATCGGCGCTGAACCAGGACGAAGTCTTGGCGGTGGCTTATGAGTACACCTATAACGGGCGCGTTTTCCAAGTCGGTGAGTTCTCTACAGACCAGGTGAGCGACAGCAATGCCGTGGGGCAGAACAAATCCGTTGCCTTGGCACTGAAGATGCTGAAGAGCAGCGCCAATGCGCCGAGTAAGAAGAACCGCGGCACTTGGGATCTGATGATGAAAAACATCTATTCCCTCGGCGCCACCAGTATTCAGGCAGACAAGTTCGAACTGTATGTAATGTACCGGAACGACTCGGTGGGAACGGATGTACAGTACCTCAACGAGGGTCCGATCAGCGGCAAACAGTTGATCCGCGTCATGGACCTCGACCGCTTGGACCAGAAACATAACGCGAGTCCCGATGGACGTTTCGACTTCTTGGAGGGCGTGACGGTTTATTCGAGCGGCGGTAAGATCATCTTCCCTGTCCTGGAGCCTTTCGGCAGCCATCTGGAGAAGATGCTCGGGTACGACAGCCGGCTAACCGACAAATACTGTTTCCAGGAGTTGTACGACTCCACGCTCGTTGTGGCGCAGGAGTTGAGCGAGAAGAACAAATTCCACCTCACCGGTAAATACAAAGGCACCAACGGAAGCGAAATCCGTTTGGGCGCGATGAACGTACCTCGCGGTTCGGTCACGGTGACCGCCGGCGGCGCAACGCTTATTGAGAACGTCGATTACACCGTGGACTACACCATGGGAACGGTGACTATCCTGAACACCTCGATCCTTGAGAGCGGCACGAACGTTGATGTGAAACTGGAGAACCAGAGCACGTTCTCGATGCAACGCAAGAGCCTCTTCGGCGCCCATCTGGAGTATGAGTTCAACAAGGATCTGGTGGTCGGCGGAACGATCATGCACCTGCGCGAGCGGCCGTTGACGACGAAGGTGACTACGGGTTCCGAGCCGTTGGCAAACACCATCTGGGGTCTGAACGGTAGTTGGAAAACGGAGATGCAATGGTTGACCAACGCGATTGACAAAATCCCCTGGATCACCGCCACCGCTCCGTCCACGTTCCAGATCAACGCAGAGTTCGCCCACCTCATTCCGGGTCACACCAACGATGTCGGCAAGGTCGGTACGGCGTATATCGATGATTTCGAGAACACAACCACCAATATTGACATACACTACCCCAGTTACTGGTTCCTGGCCTCCACACCGAGCGTCTTTGACGAGTCGAAAGATATCAACCAGACGAGTTATAACAAGAACCGTGCGCACCTGTCATGGTTCGCGGTAGATCCCATCTTCGGCTACCCGCAGACGAACACGCCGGCACATATCCGTAATGACTTGGCGGCGCTGAGTGACCACCGCACACGTATCGTTTATCAGGACGAGATTTACCCCAATAAACAGGAGGCAAGTAACGTAGATACGAAACTGCCGATCCTCAACTTAGCGTACTACCCTACCGACCGCGGACAGTATAATATCTCCGCAAGCGAGATTGGCTCCGATGGTCATCTGACGAACCCCAAGAAACGGTGGGCGGGTATCATGCGGCGGTTGGACAACACCGATTTCGAGCGGGCTAATATTGAGTATATCCAGTTCTGGTTGATGGATCCTGCGCTGACCAACCCGGAGGGTTATGATGGCGAGTTATACATCAACCTGGGCGACATAAGCGAGGATATTTTGCGCGACGGCAAGAAAGCTTTCGAGCACGGTTTGCCTGTTTCGGCAACGGACCAGGGACGTATCGACAGTACCATCTGGGGTTATGTGCCGAGGACGACGAGTACGGTGGTGGCGTTCAGCAACGAAGCGGGTTCGCGGGCGATGCAGGACGTCGGTCTGAACGGTCTGAGCACGGCGCAGGAGCAGAACTGGCCGGCGTACCGCCAATACCTGGCGGAATTGCAGAGCCGCGTGGCACCGGATGTATGGAACAGATGGGCGGACGAACGGTTCTCACCGCGTAACGACCCCGCGGGTGATAATTTCCATTACTACAGGGGTACGGACTACGATAGAGAAGAAGTGCCTATTCTGGAGCGATACAAACATTTCAACGGAACGGAGGGTAACTCACCGGCGACCGAGCAACAGACGGAGAGTTACGGTACGGCCTCTACTCTGACGCCGGATATCGAGGATATCAACCAGGATAACACCCTCAACGAATACGAGAAATACTACCAGTACAAAGTGATCCTGCGTCCGGATATGATGGATGTAGGAAAGCAGCATATCACCGAGAAGAAAGTTCGCAGAGTACAGTTGCGTAATGGCGAGACCCAGGAGGTAACGTGGTACCAGTTCAAGATACCTCTCAAGGGTGATAGTGCGACGGTACAGAAGATCGGTTCTATCCGTAACTGGAAATCCATCCGTTTCATGCGTATGTACCTCACGGGCTGCGAGAAAGAGACCCACCTGCGTTTCGCTACGCTGGACTTGGTACGCGGCGACTGGAGGCAGTACACGCGTGACCTCGCGCCAATCGGCACGGCGGTTAACACCGGTGCGTCCATCGACGTACAGACCGTCAATATCGAGGAGAACAGTACTCGTACGCCGGTGAACTACGTATTGCCGCCGGGCGTGACGAGACAGACCGACCCTGGTCAGGCTCAGCTCATCGCCCAGAACGAACAGGCTATGGTATTGAGGGTAATGAACCTCAGCCCGCATGACGCCCGCGCCATGTATAAGAACACGGGGTATGACATGCGCCAGTACAAGAACCTGCAGATGTTCGTCCACGCGGAGCAGATGACCGCTATTGATCCGGAACTGAAGGACGGCGATCTGAGCTGTTTCATCCGTCTGGGAACCGACCTCAAGAACAACTACTATGAGTACGAGATCCCGCTGCATCTGACGACGCCGGGCCAGTATAACAACAACTCGGCTATCGACCGTGAGGCAGTATGGCCCAAGGATAACATGTTCGACTTCCCGCTGCGTGTCTTGACGGACGCCAAGACGGCTCGTAACAAAGCCAAGAGAGCAGGTAACGAAGGCGTGAGCAACACTATTCCGTACGTGATCTACGACGATGCCAACGGCAAGCCGCAGAACAAGATCACCGTGCTCGGTAACCCGACCTTGCAGGACGTGAGCACGATCATGATCGGTGTGCGTAACAACGGTCAGCACGACGCCTCCGGTGAGATCTGGGTGAACGAGTTGAGGCTCAACCAGTTCAACGAACAAGGCGGTGTGGCAGCTATGGCGAACGCCGCATTGGCGGTGAGCGACATTGCCCAACTGAACGTATCCGGACGCTTGGAGACGGCAGGCTACGGATCCATCGAGAGCAATGTATTAGACCGCAACATGGATAATTTCTACCAGGTAGCCGTCAGTGCAGCCCTCGAGGGCGGACGGCTCTTCCCGGAGAAAGCAAAGATCCAGATGCCGCTCTACGTATCGTACAGCAACGAGACCACCAGCCCGGACTACGACCCCTTGGACACCGACGTGAAGCTGAAAGAGACACTCAACAGCTATGACAACAAGGAGCAACGCGATTCGATCAAGAAGATGACCAACACGGTGCATGAGTCCACCTCCTTCTCGGTAAGCAACCTGAAGGTCAATATCCACTCCAAGAAGAAAGATATGTTCTACGACCCCGCTAACTTCTCTATCTCGGCGTCGTACAACAAACAGAACGAGCACTCACCGGAGATGGAGAAGAATATCACAACCGACCATAAGGGTTCGTTCCAGTACGCGTACAGTTTCAACCCGAAGCCCTGGGAGCCGTTCAGCAAGGTGGAGAAAGTGCAGAAAGTGAAAGTACTCAAGGAGATGAACTTCTACTACCTGCCGCAATCATGGGCGTTCAGCACGAACATGCACCGTACTTTCAGCCATATGAAGATGAGGGACTTGGCCGGCGCATCGACCGAAGCTATGGATCTGACGTTCAGCAAGGACTTCACCTGGGATCGTAATGTGGATATCAAGTACGACCTGACGAAGAACATGAAGTTCTCCCTGCAGACCGCTATGAACGCCATTATTGATGAGGGTAAGTACACCCCGGAGATATTGAAAGGCGGTTATTTCGATCCGCAGTTCAACCACGACAAATACGAAGCATGGCGTGATACGATCCAGCGGTCGCTGGCTAAGTTCGGCTCGCCGTACACCTACCAACAGGTCTTCACCGCGTCGTGGAATGTACCGTTGAACCGCATTCCTGGTCTGGAAGCTTTGACAGCCAATGGATCGTACAATGCCAATTACAACTGGACACGAACAGCCTCGACCACCCAAGGCGTGGACCGCGGTAATGTGGTGAACAGTACGCAAACATGGCAGGTGGACGGAGGTATTAACTTCGAGACGTGGTACGGGCAATCCAAGTACTGGAAGAACACCACGCAGCGGTACTCGGGTCGAGGATCGAGACGAAACTTCAAGCCCAAAACCTATACCCAGACCGTGACGCTGACGAAGGGCGAAGAGATAGAGATTACCCACCGCCTCAACAGCGAACTCATCCGCGTCAATGTAACCGACAGTACGGGTAAGGCGATCGCAGTGAACTTCCGTCCGGAGGGTAACACGAAGATGAAGATCACGCCGAAAACGAGTTGCGCGAAAGCAACTATCACGGTGACGACCAAGGATCCGAACGAGCGCACTCCGGCGCAGGTGACGGCAGACATGTTCACGTACGTCGGTACCATGTTCCGCAAACTGCAGGTGACCTACCGTGAGACGAACTCACTCACCGTTCCGGGCTTCATGCCGGAGGCGGGCTTCATGGGTCAGAAAATAGGTAGCGGCCCCAGTGCGCCGGGCTTTGATTTCGCGTTCGGTTTTATCCCGAGGGATTTCATGGAGCGCGCCAAACGCAACAACTGGCTCTCCGGAGACACCTCAATCGTGCAACCTGCTACCCGCTCACACACTTCGGATTTCGACATCAAACTGACGCTTGAACCCCTGCCCGGACTGAAGATTCAGATGAACGGTAAGCGGTATATGGCGCAAGCGACATCTATCATCTACTCCTACGGCGATCTGCAGGAGAACATGACGGGTTCGTTCAATATCACGCAGGTGGCTATCGGTACCATGTTCAGTCGTATTGGGTCGCAGGAACAGAACTTCCGGAACAGTGCTTTTGACCAGTTCATAGCCAACCGTGATATAATGGTGAATCGTGTGCAGGACCAGTACACCGGGACCACTCTGCCGAGCACCGGGTTCTTGGCGAATATACCGATCGGCACCAAGTACGACCCATCCAAACACGGACGCGTGAGCCGCAATTCGGCGGATGTATTAGTTCCGGCGTTCTTAGCTGCCTACACGGGCCGCGACGTGAACCGCGTGAGCATGAATCCGTTCTTAGGCATCCTCAAGATTCTGCCTAACTGGTCCGTGACCTACGACGGGTTAGGTAAGTTGCCGTGGATGAAAGATCACTTCAAATCCGTGACGCTGACCCATGCCTACACCTGTAAGTACGCGATTGGTTCGTATAGTTCCTACTCCACGTGGGTGGGCAACAATAGCGCCGACAAGCAAGTCGGTTTCGTGCGCGACGTCACGACCGACACACCGCGTCCTTCGTCAGCGTACGACATCTCCAACGTAACACTGACCGAAGCCTTCTCGCCGCTCATCGGCGTGAACCTGACGATGAAGAACTCGCTCAACATTAAGGCGGAGTACCGCAAGCAGCGTAACTTGGCGCTCAACGTGACCTCCGTACAGCTGACCGAAGGTCACACCTCCGAATTCGTCATCGGCGGCGGTTATACCATCAAGAACCTCAGTTTCATAGCCAAGAATAAAGACGGCGGTCAGAAGAAAGTAAGCAACGACCTGAAGATCCAAGTCGATCTGTCGTACAAGGATGTGAAGATGCTGCTCCGTAAAGTCGAGGAAGGTATTACCCAGGCTTCGAGCGGTAACAAGGTACTGGCTATCAAGATTTCTGCGGACTATGTACTGAGCCAGAAAATCAACCTGCAGCTCTTCTACGACCACCAGGGCACCACACCGCTTATCAGTAGTTCCTACCCCGTCAGGTCGGATAACATAGGACTGAATATCAAGTTGATGCTGACGAGGTAGTTGACAATTGATAATTGACAATTGATAATTGACAATTGATAATTGATAATTGATAATTGATAATTCTTAGCCCCAAAGGGGCACGATTATTTGACAAGTCAAATTTTGTACAAAGTAGGAATCATAGGACCGGAGAGTACGGGTAAGAGTACCTTAGCGCAGTACTTGGCGAAACGCTACAAGGGGCTTTATGTGCCGGAATACGCGCGGGAGTTCGTGGAGCAGAAAGGTACGACGGAAGTCACGTGGGACGAACTATGCGGGATAGCCCGCCATCAAATCGAGGAAATGAGATCTTTGAGCAAAGCGGTCGTCTTCTTCGACACCGAACTGATTGTGACGAAGGTGTGGTTCGATTACGCGTTCGGACGAGTGCCCGAGTGGCTCGAGGAGGCGATCAAAGAGTACCCCATGGATGTCTATCTGCTGACTTACCCCGACACGCCGTGGGTGCCCGACCCAGCACGGAGCAACGGCTCGGACGAGATACGTATGGAACTCTTCAAACGGTACGAACAGGAGATACAGGCGACAGGCGTACCGTATTACATTATTAAACATGATTTGAAGATTTGAAAATTTGAAGATTTGAAGATTTGAAGATTTCTTATCTCGGCAAAGCCTCGAACGATCGGCTGAAGCCGTATGGAAAATTTGAAGATTTCTTATCTCGGCAAAGCCTCGAACGATCGGCTGAAGCCGTATGGAAGATTTGAAGATTTGAAGATTTGAAGATTTGAAGATTTGAAGATTCGAAGATTTACTAATTAACCCTAATATTAACACACAAATTCTTACAACCATGAATGAGTTTAGTGCACAAGACTTAGAGCAATTACAAGCTCGAGGTATTTCAGTGGAGAAAGCGGAGGAGCAGTTGGCATGTTTCCGTAACGGTTTTCCCGAGTTAGACATTGTTGCGCCGGCATCGACGAAGAAGGGTATTCTTGCCCCGAAGCGTGCGGAGCAGGAGGCATACATTGAGGCATGGCAGCAGTACCTCAAGGAGGGGCATAAGATCCTCAAGTTCGTGCCCGCTTCGGGTGCAGCGAGCCGCATGTTCAAGAACCTCTTCCAGTATCTGGAGGACGGTGTAGAGACGCCGTTCATTCAGGAGTTTCTGGCGCACAAGGACCAGTTTGCTTTCGGTCCGCAGTTAGCCGGTAAGGAAGGTCAGGAGGCAGTCCGTTACCTGCTGGAAGACATGCACTACGGCGAACTGCCGAAGGGACTACTCCTCTTCCATAAATATCGCGACGGTGCGCGTACGCCCGCGTTAGAGCACCTGGTAGAAGGCGCGTTATACTGCGCTGAGCCGGCCGAGGGAGGCAAGAAGCCCGAAGTATTCCTGCATTTCACGGTAAGCCATGACCACCTGCCGCTCTTCCGTCAGCACATTGCCGACAACCTCAAGAAGTTCGAGGACAAGTACGGCGTGAAGTACGATGTGACTTTCAGCGAGCAGCTGCCGTCCACCGACACCATCGCTGCTAATCCGGACGGCACTCCGTTCCGTACGAAGGACGGCAAGTTGCTCTTCCGTCCGGGCGGTCACGGCGCGCTGATTGAGAACCTCAACCAGCAGGACGCCGATATCGTCTTCATCAAGAACATTGACAACGTAGTGCCCGACAAACTGAAGAAAGACACGATTCGTTACAAACAGATCCTCGCGGGCGTGCTGGTAACGGAGCAGAAACGTGTCTTCGAGGCGCTCAAGAACCCTGATCTGAGCGACGAGGAGCGTGCTAAACTGAACCGGCCCATCCGCGTCTGCGGCGTAGTGAAGAACACGGGCGAGCCCGGCGGCGGCCCGTTCCTGGTACGTGAGGCGGACGGTTCGATCAGTTACCAGATTCTCGAGTCCAGCCAAATCAGCGATCCCGAGCTCATGAAACAATCGACCCACTTCAATCCGGTAGATCTCGTGTGTGCCATCCGCGACTACGAGGGCAAACCGTTCGACCTGCCTAAGTTCGTAGATCCCAACACGGGCTTCATCTCCTCCAAGTCGAAGGACGGCAAGGAGCTGCTTGCGCTCGAGTTACCGGGTTTGTGGAACGGCGCCATGAGCCGCTGGAACACCATCTTCGTAGAAGTGCCGGTGAGCACGTTCAACCCCGTGAAGACGGTGAACGACCTGCTCCGCGAGCAGCATCAGGCTTGAGCTAAGGCTCGTTATGACTCGCGATTTCATCGCTCGATGGAAACTCGCCTTGCTCTACGCCTCCCCACAGATTAAAATCTGCGGGGGCCCCAATACAAAAGAAAGGCTGCCGGTTGGCAGCCTTTCTTTCTCATCTTTCATTTTTCATCTTTCATTTTTTATTTCACTCTCACACCCGTAGCGTTGTAAATAGCGCCGTCGGGGCGGATGATATAGAGTTGTCCTTCGTGGAGCACTTTCTCAGTCTTGTCGGAGGTTACCGTCAGGTTCTCAATGCCCTGATAAGGCTTGTAGTCCGGATCCTCGTCAGACAGAGTAATGTGGTTGGAGGGATTGCCGCTTGCGAAGTTCGTGTAGTCACCGGAATTACACTGCAACTCCATGAACCTACCTACATACGTCTTACCGTCCTGACCTACCATACGGAAGGAGCCGGTATAGAAAGCCTGGGTAAGCGAATTGCCGCTCGATACCTCTACCTCATCGAATCCGTCGAACTGGAGACGCACGTCTGCCTCTGTTCCGACAATCGGCGATCCACTTTGCGGGTAGATTAGGATAGACTCAACATCCACATTTTTGCGCGCCGTGTTGTACACACCGGAGAGTGCGAGCGGCGAGTTGGTGTACACTAAGAACCAAGCAAAGTTATAGCCCGTAGTGCCCAATCCGAATTGCAGAATCCAGCTGTTCTTGCCCTCTTGGTACCACTGCGTGTTAGGCTCGATAAAGTACGCATTCATGCCGGTCACGTCGAGTACGACCGCATCCTCCGGGATATCAGCAGCCTTGGAGGTGAAGTCCTGACCCTCGACAGCGTTGGAAGCCTCGAAATAGTTGCCGTTAGCGCCCTGATTGAAGGCCTGTACGGTCCATGACCAAGTACCGTCCTTCGGCATGGTTGTAGTCTTGGTGGTACCGTTAACGGTCAGAGTCGAATAGAACTCGCCGTTACAGAAGAGAGTGATCACATAGCGGTCAGCCGCGGTAGTTGCCTCCCAGGAGAAGGTCACGTTGTCGCCGCCGAAGACCTCAGCCTTCAGATTGGTAGGCTCGTAGCTATTGGTACCGACGGTGAAGGTAGTCGTTACCTCCTGTCCCATCGGATTGCCGTTCCGGTCGATGATCTGCACGATGGCGGTATAGGATTTACCCTCCTCTACACTGACGGTCAGCGGGGAAACCGGACGGTCTTGCGTATCCAAGTTATCGTAAGCCACCGTTTCGCCGCTCCAAACGCGTACATAGAGGCGCTCACCTTGCGCTAACTCAGGTGTAGTCCATGTGAGGGTAGCGGTAGCCTTATCGGCAGCTACGGTAGCAGCCAAATCAGTTACTTTCTTCTCCACTATGGTGAACGTGATCGCAGCCAGACTATCACCGCGTGCGTATCCTGTCTCGGTCTGATTTACTCCATATATTAATACCTGGTAGGTGCCCGGTTTCAGACCCAGTACCGGCGAAACGGCAGTACCGATATTGATGACGGAGGTAGCCCAAGCTTCGCCGCGCTGCTGTCCATCCTCGTCCACATTGAGGATCCACTTGGTGGAACAATAATATTTGTTCTCATAGTCGTCGTTCTCGGAGAATCCTACACCGTCCGCCTGAGCGAAACGATCGCACTCACTGGTGGTAGCGACAATACCGGCGATGAGTTTACCGCCGGCGTCAGCCAAACCGATAGCGAAGGAGGAACTGTTATAGGAATACCATGCGAATGAAGCCTCGCAGTAGGAGAGCGACAAGATAGCTGCGTCCGGGAGATCCTCGTCAGACAGATCTACGTCGCCGGAATGGCCGATACCGGCTAAGATAAAGTTATCCAGTGACACACCGCCGTAATTGCTGGTACCTCCGGCAAAACGGAAGGCGATATTCTCTATTCCTGCGGGCACGCCGCTCAAGGAGAATACCACGTGCTTGTTGTCAGTAGTCTGCGCAAACGTATTCAGGGAGACGAAAGTAGAAGCGTCTGCGGGGTTGGTCATGTAGCCGATTTCCAGCGAGGCGTAATCCTCACTGATCACTTGACCGTAGTAGTCAAACGCTAATTCGCAGGTATCGAGTTTGGCGTTGAAGAGCGGAAGTGCAAATACCTGGGGTTTATCTCCACCACCACGTACATTGAGGTGTTGTTCACCGGTAGGTTTCTGATTGCCGCTACCATCATCTACTTTCTCTGCTACGATCGTTACGGCAGGAGCCGCGGAGGAAACAGTCCAGCACTCAGGAGCTACGTCACCGGCAGTTTCGCTACCGGAGGCGTCACGGGTGAAGGTCTCAATCCAAGGAAGGTTCAGACGGGCGCAGGCAGTCTTGAAGGTAACTTTTACGGTCTCGCTTACTGCCGTTTCGGAGCAATAGGAGCGTACATAGAGATAATATTTCTGCTCGTCATAGAGACCGGTAACGGTTACGGATTTTTGGTCCGTAAGGGTAGCCGTAGTCCAGTCAGGCTGGTCGCCTTCGAACTCGATGCAGTATTGGTACTGCGAAGCTTCACCTTGCCACGAAACAGTGGCGGTTGCATCCGTAACCTTTTCTACGGTAACAGAGGTAGGCGCAGCGCAGGTCTGGCTGATGGGATCAGAGCTGCCGCCTGCCAGCACGAAGGTAACTTTCGGCTGTTTCTGCTCACGGGAAGAGCCACTATTGGCGTACTTAATCAGGTAATCCGTATTAGCTGCGGAATAGAAAGAAGAAGCAGAAGCAGTGCCTTTTCTGGAGATTTCCACCTGTATAAGCAGGTTACCGCCCTCGTAGGTGTACGGGTCAGTGAAATTGATGGTCAACTCTCCATCCGCTACAGCGAGAGTGCCTTCGTACACTTTGGTAAGCGCGCTGCCGTCCGAGGCGGTAGCATAGGCACCTGAAGCATTCTGGAAGAAGGTGTCATCCGTCTTGGCGAGAGATACTTTGAACTCTGCTATACCCCAATCTTTGTTTTGATTGGCGGAGTAGAAAGTCAGTGCCTTAATCTCGCTGTCTACTGCGATGCCTTTGAGTTGGTTGGCCAGATAGATGGCTTGCACCTTATGCCCATACTCAGTGACATTGTCGCCATAAACAGGGAAATGCGCCTGCGTGGCAGTTCCGCCGGGGTTAACGGTTACGGCCTGATCGGCGTAACTGTACGCGCAGAATAATACTGCTGCGAGGAATAAAAAGATCTTTTTCATACTAATTACTACTAACTAATTACTAATTATATATTATATATTATAGTTTTTGTCCTTGCGCGTTGTACTTGACGCCGTCGATGATGATCACCATCTGATCGTTCTCGATCGTCTTGATCACCTGTTTGGCGGCGGAGGTGTTACCGATAGCCGTAGGATCGTCGTCCGGTTTCACCGTTACCTTTACATCGTCGATATAGAGGGAAGCATTCGTACTTGTTCCTACTCCGGTAGCGAGGAAGGTGATCTTCACCGTCTTGCCCAGAAGTGCAGAGAGGTCAAGTTTCTGTTCCATCAGGTCATCCGCATTGCTGTGGATAAACTCTGCCTCTACTTTGTTCTCCTCATTCTCTACATCTGCAGCGATTACTTTACCCTCTACGTAGCCGTCGTTGTTGCCATATACGTTGCGGAGGAAGAAGGACAGTTCGGCTTTCTGACCCAGTGCAATTTCCGGCGAAGAGATCACTCCTGTCTTGTCCGTCTTGGCATTGAAACGCAGGGCGGTGTATCCGCTGTGGGAGTAGCTGTTGTCGAGACTCCATGTGCCTGCAGCTGAGTTCTCGCTCCAGGTGGCGGTGGTCCAGCAGTTGAGTTGGCCGTTGTCGAAGTTCTCCTCGAACGGCAGGTTGTACACGCCGCAAGCGGTGGTGAAGCCCAGAATGACAGGCTCACTGTACTTGCCTTCTGCGTAGTAGGAACGTACGTAGAAGGTGTAGGTAGTAGCAGCGGTCAGATCAGTCACTGTGGCGGTTAACTCTTCCTGAGCGGCGCTCCAGTTCTTGCCGTCGGTGCTCCACTGGTACTGAGTAGCCGCGCCGTTAGCCCCCCATGTGAAGGTAGCGGTGGTCGTTGTAATATCGCCTGCGGTCAGGTTCGCCGGAGCGTAAGCGATGGTAGCGAACTCGGCTTTGGTGGAAGTGCCAAGATTCTCGCCGTAGAGAGCAGCTACGTAGAAGTCGTAGTCGGTCAGACCGGACAATTCGCTCAACTCGGCGGTCAGCGCGTCAGTAGCCTTAGCAGAAGCCCAATCAACCTCTGCACCTCTTGCCACTACGATATATTTGTATCCGTCCGGTGCGTCAGCAACGGCATCCCAGGAGAGGGTAGCGGTCACATCCTCGATATACGAAGCCGTTATATTCGTCGGCGAGGAGTAATGGAGAGTGAGAGCCTCAGCAGCCTTCCATTCCTCGGAGCAAGCAGCTTTCACCTCGATGGTATAAGCCACGTTGGTCTTCAGATTGTTCAGCGTAATGGTCTGATCGGTCAGGTCTGTGCCGGCATCCGTGTAGTCAGCGTCGCCCTCGGCTATGTAGCGTACCTCCCACGTGCCTGCGGCGGTAGCGGTCCAGTTAACAACCACGCTGTTGTAAGTCTTATCGCCAAAGGTCACCGTCTCGATGCTTGCGCAAGCAACCGGAGTGAAGGTTGCGGACTCGGTCCACTCGCTCACGCGGTTAGCCGAAGCGACCGCCTGAACTTGTACTTCATACTCGGTTCCGTTGGTCAGACCGCCCAGCACGTACGGATTGGTCACACCGTTCACGATGGTCCATTCCTCTGCAGCGGTAGCCTTGTGGCGCAGGTTGTAGGTTGCGTTCTCCTCGATGTTCGTCCAGCTGATGGTTGCTTGCTGGTCACCCGGCTCAACAGCCAACTCCGTCGGAGCAGCCACAGGAGCGTAGTCGATGCGCAGCTCGTCCATATATACATATCTCGGCGAACTGCCGGAAGCGGCGGTGGCAGTCCAATAGAGGATAACTGTCTCGCCGGCATACGCGGAAAGGTCGATTGCCTGTTGTTTGTATGTCGTTTGGGCAGCGGAAAGGCTGTTCTCAAGAGCCTCTTTAGTCACACCACCGTCTTTCGATATCTTCAGATCGACAGAGATGCCGGAACTGTTCTTCCAATAGAAACTCAACTGAGCCTTGTCGTTTAGAGCGATAGCCGGCGATTGGAGCGTAGCGCTGTACCCGCTCTTGCCGGCAAAACGTATGCTATAGCCGTCGTACGACTCTTCCGTCCAATTATAAATAGCCCACTTGCCGTTGGATACATTGTCTGTCTCCCAGCAATTCGGGAGGGTTGCGGCGTCGAATTTCTGTTCGAACGGCAGAGACTTAACAGCGCACTCGGTAGTGAAGTTTATAGCGGCAGTCCACTCACTGTCGCCATTAGCGCCACAGTTAGCGCAAACGCGTACGTAGTATTTGGTATTCTCCGTCAACGCGTTCAGCGTGTACGGGTTGGTAATCTCACCCTCTACATCTGTCCAGTTCTCGCCATCGGCAGAGGTCTGGAGTTTCCATGCGGCAGCTTCAGAAGCCCATGCAATCTTAGCGCTGTTGGCGGTTACTTCGCTTGCAGCCAATCCGGTCGGCATTTCGCAAGCCGGAGCCTCATACTCTGCTACAGAGAAATTGTCAATGTAGAGATAGTGTTTATCGTTCGATGTACATTTTATAGCCACATACTTAACATTTTCCGGCAGTGTTTCCGAATATTCTACATAAGATGTATTTACACAGTTTGCTGTCTCTTCACCCCAAGTGAAAGAAGTTAAATCATTGGTTGTGGTAGAATAACCCACAGCGAACGACTCGGGATAACTTGTACTTTCAACCTTATATTCAAAAGAAACCGCCACTTTTTTCTCAGAAGCTACGAGTTCCGGAGAAATGAGGTATTGAGGATAATTGCTCGTCCAATGGAATCTAAATGCATCTCCGGACAGTCCCGTAGATTCATGGCAGTTCTCCATTGTCCAACAGTCTATCGATGTAAAATCTGAATTAAACGGAATCGCTTTAGCGCCACAAGGAGTGTTGAAAGAACTTTCAGCATATCCGCTTTCTCCATCTGTACCACAATCAATTTTCACACGAACATCGTAATCAGAGGAAGAAGTCAAGCCTGTCAAGTTATACGGGCTTGTAGCGGTCGCGGATGTAAGTTTGTATTCCAGAATAGAAGTAGCAGCCTCGGTAGTCCACGAAACAGTCGCACTCGTTGCCTCTACATTAGAAACAGTTAACTCCTCCGGTTTGGGGCAAGTTGGAGGAGCAGAAAAAGTAAAGTCATCAATATAAAGACGATACTGATAAGTTGGATAGTAGAAGATAGCGATATATTTAGTACCGGCGGGGAAAGTGGCCTCAAAAGTCTGCCAAGATAATACCTTTGTGGATTGCTCATCACCGAAAGTGAAACTGGCTATATCGGTATCAGTGGTAGAATAGCCAACTTTGAATGTTTCTCCTTTCGAGGAGGTAGAAGAAGCGGCATATTCGAACGTAACAATCACTCCATTAGGAGCAGTCAACTCCGGAGATATAAGATACTGCTGGTTTGCACCATTCGTGTTGTACGAAGAAAAGCGGAAACCAAGATCGCCGGTTTTCTTGGCGGCGCCTATAATTTGACACTCGTTGTTGTTGCCAGTCAGGTTTGTAGCGAAATAGGTAGCCCAACCTTCAGCAGCCAAATCATTGTTCTCAAATCCGTAAGAGTACGGTAATGTTTTGGCTTCAGCTTTCACTCCCATCGGCAGGCATATCAGCGCCGCCATGAGGAGCATTAATGAATGTAAGATTTTTTAGTTAGATGAATAAATTAATTATTTTTGTATAAAGTTGTGTACATAAAAAGCACGCTTTGTCAAAAAGCGCGCAAAGTTACGAAATTTTATTCAATTACACAAATTTATAGACAAATTATTTATTAAAATAACTCATCTTGCGAAAAAAATCTACCATTTAGAACATAAAAAAGGAGATTAGCCTACCTCTTGTCACGCACATAAATGGTGGAGGGAGATAAGGGGAGGCGGCACAAAAATGAACAGCATAGGGGCTATTTAGCGCCTCATTGGAACATTTCGTTGAGGAGTTTGGCGAGGCGGATGCCGGCTATGTAGAGTTGTTGCTCCATTTCCTCGCGCCACGTGTATATATAATGGTAGGTGTTACCGTCCCAGACCTGCTGGTAGGCATAGATAGCCTCGATAAAATGGTAGTTATCGAGGAGCAGTTGCGCCTCGGAGCGTTGTTCTATCTCGCGTTTGGTAGGTCCGTAGGTATCCTCGAGCATCTGCGCGTACTCGGTATAGGAATAGCCCTGACTCTCGATGAGTTTGGTGTCCCATACGGCGTGGAGGTTGGTCTCTCGTCCGAACCATTTCATCTTGATGAGGTTAGCGCCTTTGTCCTCCATGCGTCCCATGTGTACGGGGCAGTAGAGGTCACCGGACAGATGGACGATGAACCGCAGGGTATGCTCGCTGTTGGTGGAATAGATTTTCTCCGCCGCCATGTTGTAGCAGAGCGAGTCGTGCACGAAGAACAGTTTGCCGCCCTCCTTGGGGGAGTTGGAGACGAAGGCCATGACGGCGGAGTCCGGCAGTCCGGCGGGCAGGTCCTGGTAATGCCATCCCTCGGAGATGCTCTGTGGGTAGATGTTATCGCTCTTGATTTCGTCCGCCCAGTTAGCCCAGTAGATAGCACCGCGTTTGCCGAGGATCTTATCGACGGCTTTGCGGGCTTTGGGTTTGAGGTTGTCATACGCCACCTTGGCGATAATCCGGTGTCCCTCCTGTCCCCAGCTGAATGCGGGAAGCGAGTACATACTCATGCCGATGAGGCATACCAATACGTAAAGAATGTGTTTTTTCATATTTTTCAAATATCAAATGTCAAATATCAAATGTCAAATATCAAATATCAAATATCAAATGTCACTTTTCCTCTTCTTCTTTCTTGCGGTGCCTGCCGGCGAGCTGGTGCTTGAAGAGCAGGTTGACGGTCATGACGGCGATGGTCCCGACGACGGCCTCGGCGAACATGCCGTACCCGCACAGACAGCCGATGGCGGCGGCGCACCAGACGGTAGCAGCGGTAGTAAGCCCGCGGATGGTGTCGCCGTGCTTGAAGATAATTCCCGCACCGAGAAAACCTATACCGGAGACTACCTGCGCAATGATACGCGAGTTATCGCCGCCTATGATTGCAGGTGACATCAGCACATAGAGGGCGCTGCCGATGGCGATGAGTGAGATGGTGCGTGTTCCGACCACCTTACCGTGCCACTCGCGCTCGAGCCCAATGAGGTATCCCAGCGCCATAGCGAGCGCTATTTTCGTCAGCAGCAAGAGCCAATTGGTTTGAACAAAGGTATCAATCATATTGACGATTTACGGATTACGGGTTAACGATTTCGGGTGCAAAGGTAGTACTTTTTTTTGACATGCGCAAAAAAAAATGAAAAATGAAAGATGAAAGATGAAAAATGAAAGATGAAAAGTGAAAAATGAAAAATGAAAGGTGAAAAATGAAAAATATTTGATTATAATAAAAAAGCAAGTGACATTTCAGCCACTTGCTCTCGTATAGGGTTGCTATCCCGGAGCGTTCTCCCGACGGAACGGGAGAAAGTCCGTGACCGCTCCGCCTAAGAGGGTTACCTCACCTCTGCGCCTTGGAGGGTATATACCTTGTCGCCACGGAGGATGAGGAGCTGACCGTCGCGGAGAACCTTGGTGCTCTGCAGTTGGTTGGTTTGTACATTCTCAACTCCGGTCGGTAGGGGATCGTCACCAGCGAGAACGGGGTAGTAATAATGAAGTTGAGGCTGCCCGAAGAAAGCTTCACGTACGATTGTTCCTGTGCTCGTTTTCGAGACTTGTCCACCCACCTTAGTATAAACTGATACTTCATCATCTCCAGGGAAATCAAAGACGACAAGTGAAGGTTCGGAGGTAACGGGCAGGGCACTGGCAATCTCGTAGGTAGTAGCTACAAAGTCAGGAAAATCAGCACTAGAAATAGGTGTATTATCATTTTCCCACGAAGCAGGCACCTGGAATTCGATAAGTTTCAAATTTACTACCGGAGTCGGTTCGGGATTGACGGTTACATGGAATGCAGCGGAGTCGTAAGCAAAGACAGCGTCTTCGTCGTGAACGATATAGACATCGCACTCGCCTACACCATTTACCGCGAAGTCATTGATTCCATTTACAGCCAGCACAGACTCGTCGGTCGAACCTAAACGGAGAGTAACCGTACCTGCGTCAAAGGCAAGCATGAAGTCCAAGCTTGCAGTGAAATACGGCAGTACGATCTCGTCCTCATGACCGATCGTACCAACCACACCGCCTTCGGGCACATTCTTCCATGACAATTCGCAATCAGCCAAAGGTTCGGGAGCTTCGGTACCGATAAGGCGTAACTCGCAAAGTTGCATTACATCAGCGCCCTGATTTGCAAACACTTCAAAGCGGAAATATTTGTACGAACCCGATAGATCCACAAAGAACTTGTAGTCTTTGAAACCTTGATTTTTCATAGTGACATCATTGGTCACAGTAGCGATCGTGGTCCATGCGTCATCGGCATTGAGTTTCGCTTTGAGGAGCCAGTTTTTCGGGTTGCGTCCGTGCTCAATGCCAGTGTCATTACCGGTAGTCAGAATGTAACCGGTTAAATTAAGGGCTGCACTTGCCTCGAAATCTATCCACCAGCAAGCATCACCGGACTCGCCCGTCGGAACGCTCTTATGATCATTGTCGGTACACCATTTTGTCCAGTTTGCGGTAGTGAACTTGCCATCTACCAGATTGGCATGACCTTTATTGTCAATTCCGCCTGAACCGGCCGTTGCCGTGAAGCCTGCGAAAATGTCTCCCTCCGGAACCGGCTTTAAAGCAATCGTAGCCTCGATGGTTACGTCATAAGCAGGCATCGTGAAGCTATATGCACCGGTTTCGGGATCAAGCGTTGCGTCGATTTCATTCATACTAGCCAACTGACCTTCTACAACCACATAGTAAGCCGAGAACGCCGTGATCTCGTATTCCTCATTCGGAGTAACGGTAATGGTTGCGCCTTCTATAGCATAAGTTGCGTTCAGCGTTACTTTATCGGCATTGGCTGTGCCGTCTTCCAGCGCTACGGTGTAAGTCGGATCGGACTCTTGACTGTCACCCTCAAAGTAGAACACGATGCTTTTCGCGGGTACACCATAGAATTCAGATGCGTCTTTCAGCAGGTCAACCGTCGAGGCATTGCCCGTCCACGTAACAGTAGCGGGTCCATTCCCATAATCCCAAGAAAATGACCAACCACTGCCGAGATTTGCTAAATCCCATCCGTCGTGATCATTGAGGAACATCTCAATCTTTGTGAAGTTCTTGCCGAGGGTGTTGCTGAAGGTAAAGCTGCCGGTTTCGAAAATATCGAAACGGATGCCATGATCGCTTTCATCTCCGTTATCATCCCAATAGGCTCCAACCCCCTCGCCATTACCACTCAGTGTGACGCCCTCCTTCGAATAGGAGTCAGTGCCATAAACATCAATGTCACTGATGTTGCTGCTGTTCCAAGTGACTTTTGCGTTCATCATCCCTACGCTTGCCACGAGGGCGAAGAAAAATGTAAAGATTTTTCTCATTGTTTTTGTTTTTGATTGTTAATACTATGTGGCTTGCGCCACGTTAATTGGGTTGTTATTGTTGTTTTGTTGTTTATTTTCTTTTAGGTCAACCATTAAAGACAATTAAAGACAATTTTTCGTTTTATTAAAACGGCGAATTTATCTAATTAAGTTAATCTCCCTCACGGATATTTAAATTATATTTAGCCATGAGGGAGTTTATTTACAATTATCCGGAACAAAATGCGGCCATTGGTCGTGAGCGACGAGTGGTTATTTATTGAGCTACACCATATTCATATATAGCATCGCTTGGTAAATCAATTTGATCATTCCAATAGATACATGTACGGCTTGCAT
>CAJOCN010000002.1:13475-94784 GCA_905233255.1 Paludibacteraceae bacterium | reverse complement strand
CCAGATGGCAGATGGAGCCCATATTGCTATACACGCGCCCGAGAATATGGTAATCGCGCGTGTGGGAGTGCGTGGCATCAATAAACACCTGCATGGCTGCTACCGGATCGTCTTTCGCGCGGAGCAGTTTGCCGTAGTGATAGCAAGCATGAGAATAGGTACCACGTGACGAAGTACCAAGTACGAGGGTGCTGAAAACTGGATGATCTTTCAATGTCTCATAGGCTCGTGCCAGAGTGGCACTATCGCCCTCATCCACGCCGTACATCTGCCCGTTATGCCATAGGCTGTCCGCCTGCACTACCACCTCCTGCGCCTCACGGACGGACATATGCGAACCATCAGCATGGCTACAAGACATAAACATCACAATAGCTACACCTATAAACATATAAATATTTTCGGAAATGTGTTTCATGCTGCAAAGGTACAAAAAAAATCTCACATACGCAAGAGTACATGAGATTTTTCCAGTTGCGGAGGGCGGGATCGAACCACCGACCTTCAGGTTATGAGCCTGACGAGCTACCACTGCTCTACTCCGCGATTTAACACCTTCGCCTATTCATTTACCCGATTAAAACACAGCGAAGTGGTGTTTTAAGCGGAGAGGAGATTTTCCGATAACTACATGAGTTGCAGAGCAACGAAATCGTTAATCGACAAAATCGACGACAAAATTACTGCTTTTTTTTGACATATGCAAATTTTTGAACATTTTTTTTGCATATGTACCGTTTTTTTTGTAATTTTGCACCGTAAAACAACATTTAGTATGCGAAAATCGGTATTTTTCTTCGTCTTATGCCTTGCGCTAAGTACTCACGCGGTGGAGCGTGTTTCGTTAGAAACCCTGCAGTCCGATTGGTCCAAGTACCGGAACCAAGACATCGTACTCACCACCCCGCTCATCGTCTGCGGCAGTTTCTATGACTCACTCGTCTTAGCCCCGACGCGTCTCTTCAGTCCCGATGAGATAGGCGAGACAAAACAACCTTCCCGCATCATCGTCCATTGCCGCAACAACTACTACCGCGTCCGCACGGGCGACATCGTGCCGCGTCTCAAAGCGCGGGTGACGGGCGACGGACATCTGATCACCGGCAGAACCATCTCTACCCGCCATACCAAGATCGACCGTCTGCCACGACCCAAGAAAGGCGAACTGCGCATCGTGGGAGCCAATATAGAGAACTATTTCGCGGACCTCGGCGGCTATGCCACCAAGCGTACCACCCCTGCTCAACAAGCGGTCAAGACCCGGAAACTCGTGCGTGCCATGAAGAAGATGCACGCCGACATCTTCGCTCTATGCGAGATGCAGGTGGGTACCAAAGGTCCCGAGATGCTGCTCGCAGCCCTCAACAAAGGGCATGACCGATACGCCTTCATCTCCATGCCCCTCTCCGACGCGGACCGTATCGGCGGCTGTTTCATATACAATAAGGAGCGCGTACGCGTGCACGGACAGCCGCTTTCCGCCTATCGCGACACCGCGAGTCATTACCACGCCCGCATCTTCGCACAGGCCTTCGAGGAGAAAGCTACCGGCGAGCGGCTCATCGTCTCCCTCTCTCACCTCAAGTCCAAACGCGCCGGACGAGGCAATGACAACACCCAACTCAAGCGTATGGCGAACACCGACTCGCTCCTCGCTCTCCTGCCGCAGGCGGTACAGCATTTCGGTGACTCCGACCTCCTGCTCCTCGGCGATTTCAACTGCTACACACAGGAGTTACCTATTCAAACGGTCGTCCGCGCCGGTTACGCCGATCTCCTGCCGCATGGTACGCCCTCCGACTATTCCTATAATTTCAAGGGCGAAGCGGGTTACCTCGACCGCTGTTTCGCGAACCCTTCTATGGCGGGTCAGGTCGTTCGCGTCCGGCCGTGGCATGTGAACGCCGATTGGTACTATTCGCACGGCGCCTATAAACAAAAAGACAGGTCGGAGCATCGCTACTCCGACCATGATCCCATCGTTGTGGATGTGACACTTCGCTGATTAGATCCAGCGTACGTAGCAGAAGTCCATGCGGTGCGGCAGGAGCTCATTCTGCGGATACATACGCAGACCGAACTTCATTCCACCGGCATAATCCAACTGGTACGTATTCTCGAAGAACAGGTGGCTGCCTTCGCTCTTCACCAACTTCAACGGCTCTACCTCGTAGAGTTTGTCGTTGTTGTGGGTTGAAGTACGGATAGCTACCAGCTCTACGCCGATACCCTTGTCGTTCAAACCGTGGGTGTCCAGTTCTACCTGTATCTGAACCTTGTCGCCTACATTGAGGTTTCGCAGGTTTTCTGATTTGTAAACCACCTCTATCTCGTCCCAATGCTCTACCATGTTCTCTTTCCATGCCGCGATCTCCTTGGCGGTCTTGTAGTTGTCCGCACTGAGGAGCTTGTGGCGTTTAGCAAGCTTGTTGTAGAACTTGTCGAAATAGTCGTCGATCATACGCTTCATGGTGAAACGCGGAGTGATCTTCGTTACCGAGTTCTTGATATACTGGATCCACTCGGGGCTGTAGCCCTTGCTGTTCTTGGCGTAGTACAGCGGGATGATCTCCGTCTCCAGCATCTGGTAGATAGTAGCGGCATCCAGCTGATCCTGGTGAGCCTGGTTCTCATAAGTACGCTTCTCGGTCAGAGCCCAGCCTGCGCCCTCTACGTAACCCTCGTACCACCATCCGTCCTTCACGGAGAAGTTGAGCACACCGTTCATCTGGGCTTTCTCACCCGATGTACCGGAGGCCTCCAACGGACGCGTCGGAGTGTTCAGCCAGATATCGACACCCGATACCAGACGCTTAGCCAGACGCATATCGTAGTTCTCCAGGAAGATGATCTTACCGAGGAACTGCGGCATACGGCTGATCTCGATGATACGTTTGATCAGACCCTGACCGCCGCCGTCTGCCGGGTGAGCCTTACCCGTGAACAGGAACTGTACCGGATAGTTCGGGTTGTTAACCAGTTTGTCCAGACGCTCCAGATCGGTGAACAGCAGGTGCGCACGTTTGTACGTAGCAAAACGGCGACCGAAACCGATGATCAGGTTGTTCGGGTTCATCTCGTTCAGCGCACGCACGATACGCGCGGGATCGCCCTGGCTCTTCATCCAGTCCTCGCGGAACTTGTCCTTGATATAGTCGATCAGCTTGCGTTTCAGGCTCATACGGGTAGCCCAGATCTCTGCATCGGGGATGTCGGCATACGGTTTCCACATCTCCAGATTGCTCTGGTCGCCCATCCACTCTTTCGGAAGATACTTCTTATAGACATCTTTCCACTCGTGGGCTGCCCAGGTCGGCATGTGTACACCGTTGGTCACGTAATCTACGTGCAGCTCCTCCGGGAAATAACCCGGCCATACAGGGCTGAACATCTTCTTGCTCACCTCGCCGTGCAGCCACGATACACCGTTGGCCTCCTGGCAGGTATTGAGTGCGAACACGCTCATCGAGAACTTCTCCGTGTTGTCGTCCGGATTGACGCGACCCATTCCGATCAGGTCATGCCACTCGATACCTAACTTCGGGGCATACTCGCTCATGTACTTGTAGAACAGACCCTCCTCAAAGTAGTCGTGGCCTGCCGGAACCGGAGTGTGGCAGGTGTAGAGACCCGAAGCACGAACAACCTCTTTTGCCTCGTTGAAGCTCAGACCCTCGGCTACCAGGTCAACCAGACGCTGCAGACCCATAAGAGCTGCATGGCCCTCGTTACAGTGGTAAACGTCCTTCTTGATACCTAATTTCTTGAGGGCTAACATACCGCCGATACCCAACATGATCTCCTGTTTGATACGGTTCTCCCAGTCGCCGCCGTACAGCTGGTGCGTGATCTGACGGTCCCACTCGCTGTTCAGCTCGTTGTCGGTATCTAACAGATACAGATTCATGCGGCCCACTGCTACTTTCCACAGATAAGCCTTCACCGTGCGACCAGGATAAGGTACCTCGACAACCATGTTCGAGCCGTCCTTCTCCTTCATCTGCGTAATCGGCAGGTTTGAGAAGTTCTGTGCCTCGTAGTTGGCGATCTGCTGACCTTCCGGACTCAGCGTCTGGGTGAAATAGCCGTAGCGGTAGAGGAAACCGATTGCCGTCATGTCGATGTTGCAATCAGAAGCCTCTTTGATATAGTCGCCGGCAAGGATTCCCAGACCGCCCGAATAGATCTTCAGCACGTGCGTCAGACCGTACTCCATCGAGAAATAAGCGATCGTCGGTTTCTTCTGGTCTTTCGGCGCATCCATGTACGCGCGGAACTCAGCATACACCTCGTTCAGCTGTTTCATGAACTTGGCGTCCTTCGTCAACTCTACCATCCGGTCGTAACTGATGATGTTCAGCAGTACTACCGGGTTCGAGTCTGCACGATGCCATGCCTCGTTGTCGATGTAGCGGAACAGGTCCTTGGCACCTGCATTCCAGCTCCACCACACGTTGTACGCCAACTCTTGCAGTTTGCTCAGCTCTGCAGGAAGGGTGGCATGAATATTGCACTCTTTCCACGCGGGCTGATTTACATTACTTACTTTTACTTTCATAAATAATTATATTTTTATTTTATTGAATTCTCTTTTTCTACTGGCACCTGTTTCGGGTCTCTTTTGCTGCCGTTCTATCTTTTATTGGCACCTGTTTCGGGTCTCTTTTGGTGTCGTTCTATCTTTTATTGGCACCTGTCTCCGTTTTCTTTTGCTGCCGTTTTACCTTTTATTGGCACCCGTTCTGGGTCTCTTTTGGTGTCGTTTTTTCCTTTATTGGTGCCCGTTTCGGAAGGCTCTTGCATCCGCCATGCATGGCGGATAGCCTCCCTGTAATAGGCACCAACGCCCGCTTCTTTTCGTTTGCTCTCGCCCTCATAGAGGGGGAGACTGGACGGGGGCAGCCTCTCTTTATTATCATACCAAGAGCAAAAAACCGCGCAAAATTACTATTTTTTTTTGAAATATGCAAGATTTTTTGTAATTTTGCACCCGATTTAATGAAAATGTGTACTTTATTTGACAAATGATCATACCTCATACCGAAATACAGAACGAGATACTCCGCAGACGCGACATGCGGGACGCTTTCACTTTCACCATTGATCCCGCCGATGCCAAGGACTTCGACGACGCCCTCTCGTTCGAGATTCTGTCCGATAACCTTTTCCAGATTGGTGTCCACATTGCCGATGTCTCATTTTACGTCCGCCCGGACACCCGGGTGGACGAAGAGGCGTACCGCCGCGGTACTTCCATATATCTCGTGGACCGCGTCATCCCCATGTTGCCCGAGGAACTCTGCAACGACAAATGTTCCCTCCGCCCCAACGAGGACAAACTCTGCATGTCCGTCATCTTTACCTTTGAGGTTCCCCTGAACGCAGAGGGCGCACCAGACTACAGCCACGCCCGCATACTCAAGCATAAGATCTGCCGCACCGTCATCCGCTCCAATGCCCGCCTCAACTACGACGAAGCACAGACCATCATAGACTCAATCAATCTGCATTCTGATTCGGCTCAAACACGTAAACGACACGTAAACGACACGGAAACGACACGTAAACGAGACGTAAACGGATCGGGAGGAAGTCAGGAGGAAAACGGAATGATCACGGAGGCTATAGCCACGCTCAACGCCCTCGCGCAGAAACTCCGCACGGAGCGGCTGCTCAACGGAGCACTCGCCATCGAGCAGGATGAGATGCGGTTCCGCCTCGACGAACACCACCATCCGGTGGACATCTATTTCGAGCGACCCAACGAGGCGCACCACCTCATCGAGGAGTTCATGCTCCTTGCCAACCGCACGGTAGCCACTGCCGTCGGTTCCGGACGACCATTCGTCTATCGTGTGCATGACCTACCCGATGCCGACAAACTGGAGGAAGTAAAAGCCTTCAAGAACCGCTTTGCCTCACGTACCGGAAGCTCGCGCTACGCCGGACGCTCTGCGGAAGGTTTCAAGCGGGCCATCGAAATGCTCACCATTCGCGCACAGGCGAAAGCTGTCTATTCCACTTATAACATCGGGCACTACGGACTCGCCTTCTCACATTACACCCATTTCACCTCGCCCATCCGCCGCTACCCCGATCTGATGGTACACCGCCTCGTTGAGAAATACATCCTCACCGGCAAGAAGATCTCCCTCACACGCGAGGAACTGGAGGAGAAATGCGAACATTGCTCCGCCTGCGAGCAAGAAGCGGCACAAGCAGAACGCGACTCTGTCAAGATGTTCCAAGCCCTATGGATGTCCGATCACATCGGCGAAATACACACCGGTTATGTCTCCGGCATCACCGACTTCGGGCTATTCGTACAACTGGACGAAAACCGATGCGAAGGACTTATCCACATCTCCAAGATTGGAGATATCCGAAAATACGAATTAGGCGATGCTGTAACCGTCAAAGTGGTACAAACTGACGTAAATCGTGCTTTTATTGACTTTGAGTTTGCATAATCTGTCATAAAATTTGCATATATGCGAATTATTTTGTAACTTTGCAGCCGATATGAAAAAATCCATCCTTTTTATACTGCTCTTTTGCGCGTCTGTCGCATGCGCACACGCGGAAACATTAGTTTTACGCACAGGCGCACGCGTAGAAGGAACTATAGTCTTCCAAAATGAGGAAGTAGTCATCATCCGCAATGCGGAGGGAGCGCGTTTCCAATACCCGCGGGAGGATGTAGCGCAGATTCTGACAAAGGAAGAAACCGCCGCTGTAGCGGACACTGTCGCCACTGCCGATGAACCCGGGATCAAGACATCCAAGAAAGCATCTATCCTTCTGGAACTGGCTGGCGGAGCGGCTATCAAACCCGGAGAAACCGCCGGAGGCGGAGTTAGTGCTGACCTGCTCGTCGGATCACACCATATAGGCGGCAAACATATCTTCGTGGGTGGCGGACTTGGCTACCACGGACTCTTCCTCGGCGAGGAGAAATATAACTTCCTGCCCATACAGATTGCGCTCCGTATGCCGTTCACCGAAACCAAACATGCACCTGTCTTCGGCGCAGCACTCGGTTACGGTATTGCTCTCAGCAAGAACTATCTCGGCGGTATGTACGCCGGCCTTGATTTCGGCTACCGCTGCCAACTCAACCCGCGCACAGCCATAGCCCTTGTCGCCTACGCACAGTTTCACCAAGCTACAGTAACGAACACCGTGACTATTGAAGGGAATGAGTTCTCCCAGAAAGCAGCACGTAACTTAATCACAACCGGTATCAAACTCGCATTATATTTCTAAGAACCATTAACTACTACGAGATATTCATTATTCATTGATGAAAAAGGCGCCTCGCGAACATAAAATCTCTATCCTCCTCAATGAGAAGGAACAACGAGCCCTGGATCGTTTCTGCGACAAATACGGGATTTCCAACCGCAGCCGGTTCGTCCGCGAGGTACTCATGCGTACCATCCTCCAGAAAATAGAAAACGACCAACCCACCCTCTTCGATTAATCACCAATGACCAATTACCAATCACCAATAAAAAAACGCCTCCCTTTCGGAAGGCGTTGCCATTTTCATCACCTCTGGTGAGTTAACCCAAATACGTTTTCAGGATCTTGCTGCGTTGGCCGGACTCTAACTTGTGGATTGCTTTCTCCTTGATCTGGCGTACGCGCTCACGGGTCAGATGCAGCTCGTCGCCGATCTCCTCAAGTGTCTTTTCCGGTACACCGATACCGAAGAACTTACGCAGAATGTCCGCCTCACGCGGAGTAAGCGTAGCGAGTGAACGGTTGATCTCAGTCGAGAGCGACTCATGGATCAGACCACGGTCGGCATTGGGCGAATCCTCGTTGACCATCACATCGATCAGGCTGTTGTCCTCGCCCTCTACAAACGGGGCATCGACACTCACGTGACGACCGGACATCTTCAGCGTCTCGGCGATCTTGTCAACCGGAATATCCAACATCTCTGCCAACTCCTCTGCACTCGGCTTACGCTCGTACTCTTGCTCGAAACGCTGGTAAGCTTTGTTGATCTTGTTCATGGATCCTACCTGGTTCAGCGGCAGACGCACGATACGGCTCTGCTCGGCCAGGGCTTGAAGGATAGACTGACGAATCCACCATACGGCATAGGAAATAAACTTGAATCCTCTGGTCTCGTCGAATTTCTCTGCTGCCTTGATCAGACCCAGGTTGCCTTCGTTAATCAAGTCCGGCAGACTTAATCCTTGGTTCTGATACTGCTTGGCTACAGACACCACAAAGCGTAGGTTACTACGAACCAGTTCCTCTAATGCCTTACGGTCGCCATTACGGATACGACCCGCCAACTCTACCTCACGATCCACGGAAATCAACTCCTCCCGACCTATTTCTTGCAGATACTTGTCGAGACTCGCTGACTCACGGTTGGTGATTGATTTTGTAATTTTTAATTGACGCATATAATATGTACTATTATTATGCTCGCCTGACGGCGAGGTGATCCGGTCGGGATTCGAACCCGAGACCCACAGCTTAGAAGGCTGTTGCTCTATCCAGCTGAGCTACCGGACCGCGCGCAAAAAAGCGCGCAAAGGTACAACTTTTTTTTGAATTATGCAAGCAAAAATGCATTTTTCTGCATTTCTGCCTGCATTTTTATGCTTTTTTTACAATAAACTGTCAAAAAGTTGTGCCAAATCTTGCTTACGGCAAGCACCAACGTGGCGGTTTACCAACTCGCCGTTGTGGAAGAACAGCATCGTCGGGATGTTCATGATACCGTACTCTTCGCAGGTATCAGGATTCTCATCCACATTCAGTTTTCCTACCACTACTTTGCCTTCGTACTCGTTGGAGAGTTCTTCCAGAATCGGAAGCATCATCTTACATGGGCCGCACCATGCTGCCCAGAAATCAACGACTAACGGTTTGCCTGACGCAATCACATCCTTGATGTTAGCGTCTGTAATTTCTACTGTCATACTTGTTGTATTTTTTTGATGGTTATTTTTTTCTGGTTAGGTCTGCGCAGCAAGATGTCCGTCAACGGATCCTCCAGATACGTCTGTACTGCCCGTTTCACAGGGCGGGCACCGTTCTTGCTGTCATAACTCTTGTCTATCAACTCGTCCATCAGTTCGGCGGATATCGTCAACTGGTGGTGTTGCGTCTTCATGCGTTGTTGTAACTGTCCTACCTCAATCCGCACGATCCGGCCTATACTCTCGCGGCTCAGCGGTTCAAAGGTCACCACATTGTCAATACGGTTCACAAACTCCGGCGGGAACTGCTTCTGTAGAGCTTTCAAGAGCGTGGCATTCACGCGCTGCTGGTCCATCTCGCCTGCATCAAAACCGATACCGGCGCCGAACTCCTGCACTTGTCGCGTTCCCACATTACTGGTCAGCACGATGATCGTGTTCCTGAAATCTACTATATGCCCCTGTCTGTCTGTCAAGCGCCCTTCGTCCAGCACTTGCAGTAATACATTGAAGATATCGGGGTGCGCTTTCTCTATCTCGTCGAAGAGGATGATCGAGTACGGTTTGCGCCGTACTGCTTCGGTCAATTTTCCGCCTTCCTCATGCGCCACATATCCCGGAGGCGCGCCTACCAACAGACTCACCGTGTGCTTCTCCATATACTCCGACATGTCGAACCGGATGATTGCATCCTTGCTGCCGAACATCTCCTCCGCCAGACACTGCGCCAAATAGGTCTTACCTACGCCCGTCTGACCTAAGAAGAAGAACGTACCGATCGGTCTTTTCGGGTCACGGAGTCCGAGCCTACTCCGTTGGATAGCGCGAACCACGGTCTCGACTGCTTTGTCCTGACCGATCACGCGGTGCTTGAGTTGGTCCGCCATGGTACGGAGCCGCTCGCTTTCTGCAGTAGCTACTCGCTGTACCGGCACACCGCTCATCATACTCACTACCCCTGCCACATCTTCTACCGTTACGGTATATGCCTCAGCGCTGCTCTCCTCTTGTTTGGCCTTACTACGTGCACCCACCTCATCTAACACATCAATCGCCTTGTCCGGGAACGCACGGTCGGTCAGGTATCTTTCGCTCAATTCCACACAGGCTTTGAGGACCTCCTTTGAATAAACAACATTATGATATTTCGCATAATGATCGCTCAGCCGCTTGAGGATGCCTATAGTCTCATCGCCCGTAGTAGGACGGATCATCACTTTCTGGAAACGCCGTTCCAGTGCGCCGTCTTTCTCAATCGACTTGGCATACTCGGCAGTCGTGGTAGCTCCGACGCACTGCACTTCGCCGCGGGCGAGTGCCGGTTTCAGTATATTCGCAGCGTCCAGCGACCCGGAGCCGTTGCCCGCACCGATGATCGTATGTATCTCGTCAATGAAGAGGATCACCTCAGGATGCTCACGCAGCTCCGTGATGATCTGTTTCATCCGTTCCTCGAACTGTCCGCGGTAAGTTGTTCCGGCTACCATGGATGCCAGATCCAGAGTCACAATCCGTTTCCCTTTTAGCGCACCGCTCTCGGCACTCACGATACGGGTAGCCAGACCTTCTACTATCGCCGACTTACCCACTCCCGGTTCACCGATCAGAATCGGGTTGTTCTTCTTCCTTCGGCTCAAGATCTGTATTACACGCTCTATCTCGTTCTCGCGTCCCACTACCGGATCCAGTTTGCCTTCCTCTGCCTGTTTGGTAAGGTCACGACCGTATTTATCCAACGCCGTGGTCTTCCCTTTCTTGCCTTTGCGGGGCTCATCTTGCGCCTGCCAGTTAGCACTATCTACGGTACTTGCCTGCTCCGCCTCATTCTGGGGGTACTCAATCGACTCATGCGGTTCACCGTACAGTTCCACGATCTTCGCGTACGTTATATGCCACTCGCGTTCCAGATACGCAGCGGCTTTATTGATTCGCTCGCGCAGAATAGCCAGTAGCATATATGCCGAGTTGACGGCCTCCGTATGATACTCACGGCTCAGTCCTTCTGCTATGCGGAAGACGCGCTCTGTGCTGGCACTGAGCTGCAGACTGGATTTCTGCTCCGTTCCGCGTACCGAATCCTCTAATGCCTCTTTCGCTACCGACGGAGCGAACTCCGCCTTACTCAGTAACTCATAAGCCGAGCCTGTCCCCAACCGGATGATTGCCAGTAGCAGGTGAGCCGGCTCTACTGCCTCACTCATCAGTCTGCCTGCTTCCTCCTGGGCGTACAGAATAATCTTGTTCGTATTTTCTGTTACTACCATAAACATCTTTCTCTCCTAAATTACCAATCATTAATTATAAAAGTGCCATGCCAAACCGGCCCTAAACACATCCCTGTTTGTCGGATAGCCCGGCATGGTCAAATAATTCGCATTTTTCTTCATAAACCAATAGCTAAGGTGTTGGTATTGGGCGAAGAACCGCAGATGGATCGACTTCACGTAGAAGTTGGCATACACGTTCATCCACGGGTAATTACCCACTGTTTCGGTTTGCTGGGTAGCAAACATACCCGTTGCCGGGCATAATACAGGTGCATGATACCGCGTAAAATACCGCAGATCAACACCAATCTGTGTTTCCAGTGCTCTGAACCATGTACCGTGGTAATACAGCCTGTGTTGTAAAATCACCGTCGGTACCGGCATTACACTGTCGTTCGTGCTGTGCTGGATCACAGCTCTGTTCTCTAAGTTCACCCACGGCGTAGTCAGATCCACTCCCACCTCACCGGTGATGATTTGTACGTTTCCCCTGAACTGCCTCGGTTTCCAGTCCGCGGAAGATATATAAATGGGGTTCGTCTGGTTCTCGAAACTGAAATCTATTCTCGGTTTAACCCATTTGGTCGGGTAAGCGACCGTGGCACCGCCTAAGAAACGGTACGTGAATCCGAAATTATTATCCCATATAATATGGTTCGACCGGAAATGCTGCAGGTAAACACTCGGTTTCTCGCTTTTCGCATACGCCCTCGCATTAATCATCATCGGGTATTTACCGGCCATGAACTTCGTCTCCAACCGTCCGTTGACATCAAACTCTCCGATCTTATATCCCAACACACATACTTTTCCCTCTACGTTGTAGTGCACGATAGAGCCGCTGTGCTTGTGGATGGCGCCGCCCACGAACGTATTGTTCGTCCATCGGTAGTCATAGATACTGTCGTACGGCACGCTGTCGTTCATGAACCGCTGACACTCATTCATGGCAAAGGCCGTGATACCGAACTTCAGTTTGGTGTTATATGCCTCGCAGAAGGTCACCGCGAGGGTATTGCGGATCGTCAGCACATCCGTGGTATCGTTCGTCTTGGAACTATTGTAATACGTAGTATCGTAAAATCCCTGCTCAGCCGTTTTCTCAATATACCGCCGGTTGGAGTTGTTGGTCTCGAAGATATGGCTGAATGTCATCAGCGGAATATACTCCACTTTGATGGTATCGCGTTTCACTCGCCTGCCGTCCTCTATCACCTCAATAGAGTCGTGGTACTCCCTCTCCTTGCTGATTGCATACTGGTTATGCAGATAGCCGCTCAGATACCGGTATCCCGTCATTGCATTCAGCCTTACCGGTATGTCTGCCGGTGATAGCGAACTGGTCAAATCCTCGATGTCCCTTAATCCGCCGTTGTCATACGAACTGAGACGACTCCATCCAAAGGCCGCATGCATGGAGTAATGCCCTCCTGTGTAACTGCCCCAAACCGATCCGCGGAATAACTTTCCCGCTGTGTTGGCATAATGCCCCACCGAACTCAGATAGTCCATCTCCAGACCTAAGTTCAGCCGCCTGTTGATATTTCCGGTGAACAGGAAATCGATATCGTTCTCCTCATGACCGGTCACAAAGCCTTTCTTGTACGCTACCGTCGAGAAAGGTGTTGTGGTATTGAAATACCGCTGTTGCTGCGGTGTCACCACATAAGGCGTCAGGCTCCATGCAAACGGATCTTCTATTGTCTTCAAGCGGTGGTTCACCACTCGCGACTCTATCGGAGACACCAGCACATTGCCGTTCGTCGCACTGCTGATAGAGTATAGTTGCTGTACATCCACATCGTGGTAGTTCAGCATTGCGGTGTCCGTAAAAGCAATCGTATCGGCTATAGCACTATAGGACGGCATATTCCAGGTCTTTACCACCGTCCTCGTACGAGGCTGTTTAGCAGCGGCCCCAAGGGTCGCTGCTAACAGCACTAATACTATGAATAACCGTCTTATTACTCGCATAACTCCTCCCTTGCGGGGAGGTCAGGTGGGGTTATTTCTTGGCTTTCTTCAGTTTGGCCTGCAGTTCCTGAATCTCCTCTTCCTGGTTACGGATGGTCTTCAGCAACTCGTTCAACTCCTCGTTCTCGATCGTCGTCGGGTATTGCTCCTCTACCGTCTGCAGGAAGTCTGACAGCACGTTCATGTAGTTGATGAACGCATCGTAAGCGGACTCGAACTGGGTCTCGCCCTGATCGATATGATTCATATAATGCAGGTAGTTCACGTCTTGCAGACGCAGCCAGTTAGTCTTCAGGTTCTTGTCCTGGCACAGGTGTACGCGCTCCGTCACGGCATACAGCTTGTTCAGCGCTTCCTGCTGCAGGTCATTACCCGTATAGACGCTCAGGTCTTTCGCCTCGCCGCTCCAGGTCAGCGGATACGGACTCGACAGCACGTCCTCCGCCGCCAGTTTCTTGGCTGCCTCGCTCGGCGTCATGAAGCCCATCTCACGCTCCAGTGCGTAGTATGGCAGTGCTTTCAGGAAATCAAAGATACCGCTGCCGGCGTTCTGACGGATACCGAATGTCTCCGCGCCAACCCATATATTGATGATATCTTCGCCCTCCGGCAGTGCCTGCAACTGGTTCGCATATTTCTCTGCGTCAATCGGGAAATTACCCCATCCCGGATCCGAGAAATGGAAACTCAGCTCATCGCTCAGACCGGTGTTGCGGAGCAGCACTTTCATCTTCGGAGCGCCCGCCGACTGATACACCTTGTTCGGGGTCTTCCAACTCAGGATATGCTTGGCGCCCTCAGTCAGGATGGTCTTATAACCCATCTTATTCAGGTTATAAGCCGTCTCGTCCGTGTACAGCAATTCGGTGTTCCATACGCTCTGCGCCTTCACGCCGAGGATCGACTCTAACAGTTCGCCTTGAATCTTCAGCTGTCTCTTGAACTCCTCCTCGTTGTACTCGGAAGCCAGGGAATAGCTGTACGGAGTTGCCAGGAACTCAACAGCCTTGGTAGCCGCCAGTTCTTTCAGGATATCAATCATCTCCGGGCTGAACTGTTCGAACATCTCGATCATCGTTCCGCTGACGCTCAGACCGCAGTGGAACTTACCCTTACTGAGGTTGATCATCTCTTTAATGGTCTGGCACAACGGCATGTAAGAGGTCTGAACCAACCAGTTTACATGTTCTTCCGTAGCCATATCATCGTAGTAGTAATGATCATGACCGATCTCAAAGAAACGATAGCGCTTCAGACGATATGGTGCGTGCATCTGGAAGCAAAAACATATATTTTTCATATCTTTAAACTTTAAACTTTCAACATTAAACTTTACAACGTATGATTTATGACCCCGTCGTAAATCCTACGTACTTTGAGTCCCGCGTCGGACCATTTGATATTATTGACCTCAGCCATTCCTAATTCATGCAGGCTCTTGTACATCGCCGGATACTTGACGATCGCATAGATAGCGTCCGCCATGGCGTCGATGTCCCAATAGTCGGTCTTGATGGCGTGCTGCAGGATCTCTGCGCATCCTGACTGGTGACTGATGATAGACGGGCAGCCGACCTGCATTGCCTCCAGCGGAGAGATACCGAACGGCTCGCTCACACTCGGCATGATATAGACGTCGCTCATTGCTAACATCTCCTGTACCTGCTTGCCGCGCATGAAACCCGGGAAGTGGAACTTGTCCGCAATACCGCGTTTGGCTACCAGGTCGATCATCTCGGCCATCTTGTCGCCGCTACCGGCCATCACGAACCGCACGCCGTCAGTCTTGCTCAGTACGCGCGCTGCAGCCTCCACGAAATACTCAGGACCTTTCTGCATCGTGATACGGCCGAGGAAAGTAACGAGTTTGTCCTTCCTTTCCGGCTTGGTGAACTCCTCCGGATGAGCCAGCGGCTCAACGGCGTTGTGCACCGTGCTCACCTTGCGCGGATCGATGCCGTATTTCTCGATCACAGTACGCCGCGTCAGGTTACTTACGCATATGATATGATCCGCTTCGTCCATGCCGCGTTTCTCGATGGCATATACGGTCGGGTTCACATTACCGCGGCTGCGGTCGAAATCGGTGGCGTGTACGTGGATCACGAGCGGTTTGCCGCTGATCTGTTTGGCGAACACGCCCGCCGGATAAGTCAGCCAGTCGTGGCTGTGGATGATATCGAAGTCCAGACTGTGCGCCAGCACCGAAGCCACCGCCTCGTAGTTACCGATCTCCTCAATCAGGTTGTCAGGATAGCGGCCGGAGAAACCGACACAGCCTAAATCATCCGTACCGATGCGGCGGTAGTCATACTTGATGCCGTCGCGCAGATGATAGTACTCCTCGGGGCTCATCTTACCCTCCATACGCTGTTTCACGTAGTCGTAGTTCACATCTCTCCATACAATAGGCACGCTGTTGGCGCCGATGATACGCAGGAAACTCTGGTCCTCGTCGCCCCACGGTTTGGGGATGACGAAGGTGATCTCCATATCCGGTTGTTGCGCCATGCCGCGGGTCAGACCGTAACTGGCGGTGCCGAGACCTCCTAAGATATGAGGAGGAAACTCCCATCCAAACATTAACGCTTTCATTTGCTTGCCTCCTTTCCATTTACATTAGCCTCTAACCTTTCGCCCTTCGCCTCTTCTTCCGCCTTGCGGTAATTCTTCAACGTATCCATCACGCTGATCACGGCAGCCACACTCGGCGCATAACTCATGCCGCCATGGCCTTTGTACGGCGGGTTGCCGTCGTACATCTCGTTCAGCGTACCGATCGTCAGTTGGTCCATCTCAGCCTCGAAGCCGACCAGCAGTCGCTCCATGAAACTGATACCGCTGTACTTGTACACGTTCATATAAGCACGCGCATAAGCGGCGATGGTGAACGGCCAAACCGGTCCGTTATGGAAATTACGGTCGCGTTCCTGCTGTCCGCCGCGATAAACAGGACGGTAGTCGCCGCTCTTCGGACTCAGCGTACGCAGACCCTTCGGAGTCAGCAACTCTTTCGTACAGATATCTACGACCGCTTTCTGCTGTTTCTTGTCCAGCGGGCTGTACGGCAGACCGGCTGCCCATATCTGGTTCGGGCGCACCTCGCGGTTCTCATAACCGTCCAGCACGTAGTCGTTCAGATAAACGCCGTTCCAGAAAGTCTTCACAAAGGCGTCCTTCGTGATCTCTGCCTGATACTCCATCAGGTCAGCGCTCGTCTCTTTGCCCATCTCGCGCAGCAACTCGGCGGTGAACCGCATCGCGTTGTACCACAGCGCGTTGATCTCTACTACATAACCCGTTCTCGGAGTGATCGGCCAGCCGTTCTCCGTCGCGTTCATCCAGGTAGCAGGACGCTGCGTTCCGTCCACCCAGAGCAGACCGTTCTGATGCAGTTTGGCACGCGGGTGATTCTGTTTTCTATACCACGTAACGATATCCAGGCAGAGCTGTCCGTACTCGTCTGCCGCCTCGCGGATCGTGTATTTATGACCGTATTTCTGGATCGCACGCACGAACCACAGCAATGCGTCCGGCTCGTCCATACCCGTCATCTTGATCTCGTTGCCGCGGCCGTTCATGAACTTCAGGATCTCCTCGATAGCCGTCTTGTTGATGATCGCATCCCAGTACTCGGGACGGTCGATATCCAGCGTACAGCTCGGGGTTGCGAAGAACGTGTTACGCGCATCGGCGTGGAACCACGGGAAGCCGGCTAACAGATAGCACTTGTCGCCCTCACGCTTGTAGAACTGGCTTGCGCTGTTCTTCAGCGTTGAGAACATATCGAGGCGTTTGTTGCGGCGCTCCAGTTCTTTCTTCCACGTTGCTTTCAGCGAGCCGGTCTTGCACTCCGTCACACCGGCAGCGAAGATGATGCTCTCGCCTTTCTTCATCGGCAGTTCGAAGTAACCCGGTACCAGCAGATCCTCCTTGAACGCATACCCGCGCTCTTTCTCCTTGCGGTACTCGATATCTTTGTACCACTGCGGGTCATGATGGTACTCAACTGCCTTGCTGAACTGCATGTACAGATTCGGGAAACCCGGGTACATACGGTTGTAACGACCATTCTCGCACTCGTCCATGTTCGGATTAGCCAACGGGTTCTCGTGCGTCAACTCGTTCACGCTGCGGAACGCAAGGAACGGACGGAACCGCAGCAGCGTCGGACTGCCGCTCTCTAACAGCGTGTACCGGATGAGCACACGCGGCTCGAAACTAACCAACAGACGCTCTTTCTCCAGCACCATGGCACCTACGCGGTAAATGGTCTTGGAGATTAACTCGCAGTCAAACTCGCGAATGTACTTGTGTCCGTTCGGACTGAAATGATTGTCGCCGTACTCGTGCAGACCTAAGTTGAACTCCGCGCCGTGTTGGATAACCGTCTCATCCAGAGAACTCAACAGCACAAAGTTGTCATCTCCGATCTCGGGAATAGGCATCACCAACTGGCCGTGGTACTTACGCGTGTTACAATCAACGAGGGTCGTTGAGTTGTACACACCTGCACGGTTCGTCCGAATCATCTCTTTCTGCAGCGACCGCTCCAGATTAACAAGCACTTTCTTGTCAAAATTAAGATAACTCATGATTTGTGATTTAGTATTAAGTAATAATTTTTAATTCGTAATTTTTAATTTCTACAGCTCGCTCACGAACTGCTTGATCCGTTGTTCCTCCGCCTTCTTGCAGACGAGCAACCGTCCGCCCTCTTCAGCGATGATCAGGTCGTTCACACCCTGCACGATTGCTTTCTTGCCTTTCTCCAGCACCACTATATTGCCGCTCGCCTCGTAGAAATGCGCCTCACTATGCAGACTCACGTTCTGCTGTTCGTCTTTCTCACTCAGTTCATACAGGCTGCCCCACGTACCGAGATCGCTCCAGCCGAAACTCGACGGCATGACATATACGTTCTCCGCCTTCTCCATGATGCCGTAGTCAATGCTGATACTCGGACATTTGGGAAACATCTGCTCGATGAAATCCTCCTCTTTCTCCGTCCCCATCAGTAACTCGCCCTCGCGGAAACGGTCAGCCACCTCCGGCAGCAAGTATCGGAACGCCTCACTGATGGTCTGCAGATTCCAGATGAAGATACCGCTGTTCCACAGGAAATCACCGCTCTGCAGGAACACTTTCGCCATCTCTAAATTCGGTTTCTCCGTAAACGTCTTCACCGGATAAATCCCTTCGCTTCTTTCGACTTTGAGCGAAGCGGTCTTTAGACTTTCGACTTCATTCAATTTGTCCGCGACAAATTGGATATACCCATATCCCGTCTCCGGCCGCGTCGGCTGCATTCCTAATGTACAGATAGCCTTGTTCTTGCTCACGAACTCAAACGCCTTCACGATGGCCTCGCGGAACTTCTCTTCCTCCAAAATCAGGTGATCGCTCGCCGCCACGACTATATTCGCCTGCATCTCCGGCCGCGTCCAATCCTGATTAGCAGCGGTCAGTCCGGCTTTGCGCAGACACAATGCGCGGATATGCGCCGTGGCATACGCGATACACGGAGCCGTGTTCCTCCGCGCCGGCTCGCACAGAATCTGCCCTTCCTTCAAATCCGGAATCTGCTCCATGATCATCTGTTTATACATGATATTCGTCACGATAAACATATTCTCAATCGGTACGATCGGCCGGAACCGGTTCACCGTCATCTGCAGCAAGCTCCTGCCCGTACCGAAGAAATCCAAGAACTGCTTCGGTTTCTCTTCGCGGCTATAAGGCCAGAAACGGCTTCCTACGCCGCCCGCCATGATCACGCAATAATTATTCTGTTTCCGTGTCATAAATGATATAAGTGTGTTTTTATGGTTGTCACTTTCTTTTTAGCGCACAAAGGTACAACTTTTTTTTTATATATGCAAGCGCGCGCGTTCTTTTTTATAAAAAAAGTGCATTTTCTGTTAATTTTGAATTTTGAATTTTGAATTTTGAATTAATCTTCGTACCTTTGCACCGTAATTTGGATTAATATGGGCTTTTGGCAAAAAAATATAATTCTTAATTTTGAATTTTTAATTTTTAATTTAGCCTTGTTGGCGTGCACGGCATGCAACAAGGCTACCGCCCCCAAGCCTTACGGCTACTACCGGATCTCTGTTCCTGACACCGCCTATATAGACTTTCACCAATCAACAATCACCAATCAACAATCAACTCCCCCTCCAGGGGGCAGGGGGGCTTATCCTTACACCTTCGCCCTCTCACGAAACGCCGTAGTACAGCCACGCAACGACGAGCCTTACTGGATCAACATATACTACCCTGCTCTGGATGCGACTATCCATTGTTCCTACAAGACGGTGGATCATAACCTCCGTGAGTTGACCGACGACGCGCTGGATTTTGTCTATCGCAACGCCTCTTTCGCCAATGCGATCCCCGAGCGCGAATATGCTCACCCCGAGGCAAGGGTTTATGGCGTGCTCTTCGATCTGGAGGGAAACACCGCCTCTTCGTGTCAGTTCTTTGTGACCGATTCCACGCATCATTTCTTCCGTGCTTCGGTCTATTGCAACTGTCCGCCGAACGCAGACTCCCTCGCGCCGGTATATCAATACCTCCGCACCGATGTCATCAAAATGGTAGAGACTTTCCAATGGAAATGATAAAAGACATCGACATATCGTCATATCGGCATATCGACATGTCGAAAAAGCGAGCGCTCGCCCTTCTTCTCGATCCCGAGAAAGCCGACCTCGCCGCACTCCCCATTTCCCCGGAGTGCTGTCCCGACTATATCTTCGTGGGCGGCTCCACCGGCGGCGATCCCACCGCCTTCATCCGTGCTTTGCGCGACAAACTAAGTCTTACAGCGAAGCGGTCCTACAGCGCAAGCGGTCCTGACGGACTACCACCCGTCATCCTTTTTCCCGGAAATTCGTCACAATTCACCCCGGAGGCAGACGGCATTTTGTACCTCTCTCTGCTCTCCGGCAGGAACCCCGAATACCTTGTATCCCAGCAAGTTAAGTCTGCTCGGGCTATTCACGATTCGCATTTGGATTTCGTTCCAACAGGTTATATCCTCATAGACGGCGGTGTAGAGACCTCCACCATGCGCGTCACGGGCACCCGACCGATCCCGCAAACAGAACTCGACACAATCATCGACACCGCTATCGCGGCCGAACTGATGGGTAAGAAAGCCGTCTATTTAGAGGCAGGTTCGGGAGCCGTTCATCCTGTCTCGCCGGAGATCATCCGTGCCGTGCGTGCACACACCTCCGTCACCCTCATCGTCGGAGGAGGCATCCGTACGCCGGAGGCTATGAACGCCGCGTACGAAGCCGGCGCAGACATCGTCGTCATCGGCAATCATTTTGAGTCCCATCCCGAGGAACTGAAGAAGTTCTGTCGTCCCAAAAATCATACAGGCGAAGCCGGTCTTACAGCGCAAGCGGTCTTGGTCAGACCTGGCAGCGATCCTACAGCGCAGCGGTCTGCGGATGAGCGCTTCATGTCTCTTGCCCTCGCCGAGGCGCAGAAAGCGCTCGAGGCGGACGAGATCCCCATCGGTTGCGTCATCGTCTCGCAGGGACAGATCATCGGTCGCGGGCATAACCTCACCGAGACGCTCTCGGATGTCACCGCCCATGCGGAGATACAAGCCATCACAGCCGCAGCAGAGACCCTCGGCGGCAAGTACCTGCCGGACGCCACGCTCTACGTGACGGTCGAACCCTGCCCCATGTGCGCAGGAGCCATCGGATGGGCGCAGATAAGCCGTATTGTCTATGGTGCACCCGACCCCAAACGCGGCTATACCCTATACGCCCCGCGAACGTTCCATCCCAAAGCTACCGTCACGGCAGGAGTACTCGAAGACGAGTGCCGCGCGCTGATGCAATCTTTTTTCAGAAACAAGAGATCGTCTTGACGACATAACGATATAACGACATAACAACATGAATATCGATCAACTGAAATCTAAAATCCCGCAGACCGAGAATGCCAAAACCATCTTCCGGCTGAGCCTCTTTGTTATTCTGGCAGCCATCATTGTGCTCATTTTCCCGCGGTACAGCAATGCTTTCCGCTACCATTTTGAACTGGAGAAACCGTGGGGGTACAACGCTCTCACTGCCGATTTTGACTTCCCGATCTACAAGACCGACGAGCAGCTGCAGCGGGAGCAGGCCCAACTTCTCTCTACGTTTGTGCCCAGTTATAAATTTATCCGCGGCGCGCAGAGACAGGTACTGGTGATGTCGCTGCAGGACAGGGAGTGGCTGGACGCAGAGCATTTCAGCCGCATCTCGGTCATCAACGGCCGTACCTCCAAGATCTATCCGCTCTCCGAGGTCTATACGCCTAAGTCCGCTTACGAACATTTCGGTTACGACTGTGCGATGAACCTGGAGCTCGACACCGCCCTCACCTCATCTATGCGGACCAAGCTCTTAGCCACCCTTTCTCCGACCCAGGGACTCGTCCAGAAGGGCGAGAAGATCATCGACCGCGGAGATATCGTGACCGCCAATAAATACCAGATTCTGATCTCTCTCCGCAAGGCATATGACGACGAGTCGCTGGGCACCAAGCAACGCACGATCTCCATCATGGGCGAGACGATTCTGGTGCTCCTATTCCTCTGTCTTTTCGTCATTTACCTGTATGTCTTCCGCCGTCAGTACCTGCGTTCGACAGCCACCGTTTCGTTCTTCTGTCTCCAGATGTTCATCGTCATTGCGTTAGCCTGTCTGGCGCTGCGATTCGGGCTCTCGGTCTATCTGATTCCCTTCGCGTGGGTACCTATATTAACGCGCGTGTTCTTTGACTCCCGCACCGCCCTTTTCCTGCATTTCACGACGATCCTGATCACCTCCATTGTGGTGCCGGCGCCGGTGGAGTTCTTCTTTATCCAGATTGTCGTAGGTATGGTGGCTATCTCGTCCCTCAATGACATGACCCGCCGTGCGCAGCTCGTTCAGACCGCCGGTTGGATCCTGCTGGCGCAGACGGTTTCCTATACCGCCATCACTTTTGCCCAAGCGGGTGCGTGGTCGGCGCTTGATCCGTGGATGTACCTCTATTTCGTAATCTGCGCGCTGCTGACCATCGGCTGCTACGGACTGATTTATACGTTCGAGAAACTCTTCCGTTTCATCTCCTCTATCACGCTGGTGGAACTCACGGATCTCAACTCGGACCTGCTGCATACCCTCGCAGAGCGTGCGCCGGGTACGTTCCAGCACTCCATGCAAGTCTCCAACCTCGCTGCCGAAGCGGCGAAAGCCATCGGCGCCAACGCGCTGCTCGTGCGCACCGGAGCGCTCTATCATGATATCGGCAAAATCACCGACCCGCTATACTTCACGGAGAACCAGAATGACACCGAGAACCCGCTCCTGAAGATGGATCCGCGTGACGCGGCACAGGTGGTTATTTCGCACGTAGCGGAGGGAGAGAAGATTGCCCGCAGGAACCATCTGCCCGAGGTCATCATCAATTTCATCACCACCCACCATGGCACTTCGCTTGTGCGCTATTTCTACAACACGTACTGCAACGCACACCCGGACGAGAATGTGGATCAATCGCTCTTCCGCTACCCGGGTTCCAAACCCACCACGAAGGAGGGTGCTATCCTGATGATGGCGGATGCTATCGAGGCGCGTTCACGCAGTCTGACCGATTACTCCGAGGCATCTATCACCAAGGCGGTCAACCAGATGATCGACACCCAGATTGCGGACGGTCAGTTCGCTGAGACCCCTCTCTCCTTCAAGGATGTAGAGGACATACGGCTTGTCTTTGTCTCGCGCCTCACCGCCATGAACCATCACCGCATCTCTTATCCCACGCTGAATAATGGCAAATAAACTCTATCTGGCTCCCATGGAGGATGTGACGGACCCTGCCTTCAGGGCGCTGTGCAAGCGTTACGGCGCAGATCGCGTCTATACGGAGTTCGTCAATGCCGATGCACTGGTGCGCGACATAGCCTCCACCACCCGCAAACTGACGATCTCCGATGCCGAGCGCCCCGTGGCGATACAGATCTACGGACGCGAACCCGAAGCCATGGCGGACGCCGCACGGATCGTCGAAGAGGCGCACCCCGATTTCATTGATATCAATTTCGGCTGCCCGGTAAAGAAAGTAGCCGGCAAAGGTGCCGGGGCAGGACTGCTGCGCGATGTGCCGAAGATGTTAGAGATCACCCGCGCGGTGGTCAACGCCGTGCATACGCCCGTCACCGCCAAAACCCGCCTCGGCTGGGATGAACCGTCGTTATACCTGAGCGACGGCACGCCGTTCATCGTCGATCTCGCCGAGCGGTTGCAAGACTGCGGTATTCAAGAACTGGCCATCCACGGCCGCACACGCTCGCAGATGTACCGCGGCGAGGCGGACTGGACGCTGATCGGCGAGGTGAAGAACAACCCGCGCATGCACATACCTATTATAGGTAACGGGGATGTGTGCACGCCCGCTCGCGCACAAGAGTGTTTCGACCGCTACGGCGTGGACGCCATCATGATCGGCAGAGCCACCTTCGGCGCACCATGGCTCTTCGCCGAAATGAAAGAACTGCCCGCACCGCGGTCAATGGAAGAAAAGGTAAATGTGCTCAAAGAGCATGTCCTTGCCTCCATCCAGTGGTGCGGCAACGACGAGCGGAAGGGGATCATCCATTCCCGCAGACATTTTGCGGCTTCGCCGGTTTTCAAGGGGCTCGCAGATTTCAAGCAGACCCGCATCGCCCTTCTCCGCGCCGACACTGTTGAAGAGGTCTTCGCCATTATGGATTCCATCGTCGCCCAATGGGGTGACAACCAGATAAACCAGTTATACTAGTTAAAGTAGATCTACCAGATAACAACAATGAAAAAATTCTTTGATAGTAACGCCCTCTGGCTCTCGATGGTCATCGGAGCAGTAGGATATAAGATCTTTCTGCCACTGAAGCCCACGCTTCCCTGGCTGATTTTCTTTATGCTTTTCTTCACGTTCTGTAAGGTCAACCCGCTTGATCTGCGTCTTCACAAGTGGCATTGGGTCGTACTGGGCACCCAGCTTCTCTTCGCTTTTGCCTCTTACGCAGGTATTTTATACCTGACGGACAATACAGTTCTGGCGCAGGGCTTGCTCATGTGTTTTATCATGCCCACGGCAACGGCAGCGCCGATCATCGCCGGTAAGTTAGGCGGTTCGATCCAGAACCTCACCACGTTTACGCTGCTCTCCAATTTCTCTACGGCGATCATCGTACCCGCCACTTTCCCGCTGATAAATCCGGTTGCCGGCATGAGTTTCTGGCCTGCTTTTCTGCTTATCCTCAGCCGCGTGGCACCGCTCCTATTGGTGCCCTTCTTTGCCGCATGGCTGGTGCGCCTCGCGTACAAATGGCGGACGAAAAAGGAGTTCGTACTGCCTACAAAGATTGCGGTCGTTCCCTTCTATCTGTGGGTGGCTTCGATTGTCGTTCTCTCGTCCGTGGTAACGGAGACTACCATTTCAAATTTCAAATATCAAATTTCAAATATACTCATTTTATTAGTATGTTCTTTCTTTGTCTGCTTGATTCAGTTCGGGCTCGGCAAACTGATCGGTTATTACCTTCCTGCGCCGAGCAAAGGGACGGACTATCAGGACGTTCTGATCAACCCTGCGGCAGCGCCTAAAACGATGGCGGGAGTCTCGTCTATCACTGCCGGACAAGCGTTTGGTCAGAAGAACACTTCTCTCGGTGTTTGGATGGCGAACACTTTCCTGGATCCAATGTCTTCTCTCGGCGCTGCTGCATATATCATCTGGCAGAATATATTCAACTCCACCCAACTTTTCATTGTCGCACACAAAAAATAAAATATATTGGCATGATTTAAGAAAAAAAACACTTTTTACTTGCACATATCAAAAAAAAGCAGTACCTTTGCACTCGGATATAGTTATATTATAGCATCGGACTTTTTCCTGATGCAGACTTTCGGTGCCAATACTACGGCTATTAGTGTGAACGGATAAGAGAATAGGGGCAAACCTATTCTTCTTTTTATAGTGCTTATAATCAACCAGTTAACATTTATATAACAACTAAAAACATTAACATTATGAAAAAACTTTTTTCTCTTTTCGCTGCCGTGCTTTTTGCAGGCAGCATGATGGCAGAAACATCCACGCTGACCTTCACCAAAGCATGCAATGGTTCTGGTACTGCTGACGACGAGGCAGTGTGGACAGTTACATCTGATGGTACCGAATCTAGCTTTGACAATACAAAAGGTATCCATTATGGAACTGGTAACGCCGCAGTAGGTTACATTCAACTTGCTACAAGTTCAATCTTAGGAACTATCACGAAAGTAGTTGTTAATGCCAGCGCTGCTGCTGATGTCTCCGCAAATGTTAGCGTTTCCGTTGGCGGAACAGCGTTCACAAGTGGTGAGGAAACTAGCGTAGCCGTTTCCGCAACTGCGACTGACTATACCTTCACAGGTTCGGGTAGTGGAGAAATTATCGTAAAAGTATATAAAGCCGACAAAGCCAAAAAAGCTATTTACTGCAAATCGGTTGAGGTTACCTATACTCCTGCTCCGGCGACCAAAGTAGCTGATCCGAAATTCTCTTTGGCTGAAGGTACATACGAAGGCACCCAGAGCATTGCTCTTACTTGCAAGACGGAGGGCGCTACTATCTATTATACCGTTAATGGTACAGATCCGACAGCGGAATCTGCTGTTTATACTAATGCTATTGTTCTGGATCAAGTAGGCGAGCACACCATCAAAGCTTTGGCAATGAAAGAAGGTTTGGAGGATAGTGAGGTTGTTTCTGCCAGCTATACTATTATAGATGGCCCGGATGTAACTTTAGATTTCTCCGATAATACCGAATGGCAAATTCCTCTGCAGGTAAATAACCAAAAGACTACGGGTCTTAATGAATATACCGCCGGAGACTATACCATTAGCCTGTACGGACCGACAGGCAATGGTTACTACTATGATGATACCAACAATAACATCTTGCTAGGCAAAAAGGATGCATATATGGTACTCCCTGTTTTCGCAGACAACGCAATTGCCCGTATCGTAATCATGGGAGTAGAGAATGGTTCTGGTAGTGTAACGTTCAATATTTATCAAGGTGAAACGGCTGTCAGCGAGGAAGTAACCAGTTGCAAACCGGATCAAATATTTGAAATTTACCCGCGCAAAAAGAACGTTGAGCACATGGTTAAGGTTACAAATGATAACAACATCCGTATCCAGAAAATCAAAATCTGGTTTGGCGAGGAGAGCGAAGCTAGTAGAGGCAAAGGCTGTTAAGTCGCTGGAGAACGGAATGATCGTTATTGAGAAAGACGGCAAGAAGTACAACGTACTGGGTGTACGGCTATAAAAATCGTGCATCCATGCACGATGCATAGACGCTAAGTTGTCTGTCCCGAAGACGGGACAAAATACAAGACACAGGCAGCTCCGCAGCAATGCGGGGCTGTTTTTGTTAGCGAGGGATGGCGATGAGGTGGTGATGAGTCCGAAAATGACGCACTTACGACGCACTTATCTCGCACTTATCACGCACTAATCACGCACTAATTTTTCGGAAAAAATAAGGGAATTTCGGGAATCCGCCATGTATAGGCGGATGGTTTTGAAATCGACTGCAAAGATACACAAAATTTTTCATATATCCAAATTTTCGGCTTCAAAAAAGTGTTTTTTTTGCAGAAAAACGCGCGCACGCTTGCGTATGTCGAAAAAAAGCAGTAACTTTGTGCGCTCGTTATGATTTATTTCATAACAGACACACCCGAACAACACCAAAAATAACAAAAACCATATTCAAAGTAACGTGAAAAAGATTTTAGCTATTTTGATGGCAGCGGTAATGGGAATGCCGGTTGCTATGAGTGCCATCAAGGTGCACACCATCGGTGATAGTACGATGGCAGAATACGATGAGAACACCACCGACAAGCGCGGCTGGGGAATGTACTTAGGTTCATTCTTCGATCCCGCTTTCGTGACCGTCAATAACCGAGGCAAGTCGGGTGCCGACACCCGCGGTTTCTACACCGGAGACGCTTATTGGCCAAGCGTGAAGAACCAGATGAGCCAGGGCGATTACCTCATTATTCAGTTTGCGCACAACGACGAAGGTACCGTGACCAACGGAATGGATAACTTGGAGTACGCTGAATATTGTCAGGCGAAGGGTTTGCCGGCTCCGACGGACGCCCGCGGCACGAACCCGCAAACGACTTACCGCGAGTTCCTGCGTAAGTTTATCGACGAGGCGCGGGCATTGGGCGTCAACCCGATTTTGGTTGGTCCCATCTGCCGTAAATATTTCAACGGCAACACCATCCGCCGTAACGGTCAGCACGACTTGGGCGACAAGTTCAGCAAGATTGAGGACGGCGTGCTGTACGAGAACCAGAGTCTGCCGGCAGGTGACTCGACGATGAGTTATGTGAAGGCCATGAAAGTGGTAGCGGCAGAGAAGAACGTGCCGTTCATCGACCTGACGGAGGCGACGCGCCAAATGTACCTGGAGTACGGCGAGGAACAGTGCACGCAGCTCCTTTTCTGCAACGGAGATAACACGCACACGAATGCGATGGGAGGCAACCTGATTGCACGCCAGGCGGCACAGATGCTGAAAGACGCCGGTATTTTGGCAGAACATATCAATATCCCGACTTCCATCACCGCCAACCCGTCCGCCATCACTATCGGAGAGACCTACAGCGGCGTAGCGCAGAACAAAGAGTTCCTGCTGACCGGATTTGGTCTGGAGCCCGCAAGCGGCACCGTATCGCTTCATGCGACAGGCGCGCTGACGATCTCGACAGACAAAGAGAACTACGCGAAGACGGCTACCGTGGATTACGCCGGCAGCACCTTGTTCCAAAAGATCTACGTGCGCGCTATTTATGAGAACGAAGGCGAGAACAAAGACTCCGTCGTAGTTACTTTCGGCGACAACAGTCTGTCCATACCCGTAACAGCGAACGTAATCTCTTTGGCAGGCGGTAGTGCCGTAAGCGCGACTTGGACAGTGAACGCCAAGCCGATGCCGGAGCCGGTGGTAGAAGGCCCGATCAGCGCAGCGTTCTCAATGAACAACATGGCGTATATCGATTACAATAGCAGTAGCAAGAACTATTTCACCGACGGCGATGAGACGGATTTGACATTGGGTCGTTTCCATAACTCCGCCGACGGAAGCGCCAGAACGCCATGGCCGGCAGGCGAGATTGACGAGAACGCGAGCCGCTATATGGATTTCGCCATTACAGCACCGGCTACAATGGAAGTCCGCATCACCAAAATCTCGATAGCAATTGGAGCCGACGGTACATCCACCATGTGCTACCATATCAACACCGGGTTCGGTGACGGTTTCACCGGTGTGAAGACCATTGCCGAGAGACAGCACATGGTCAACCGTGTAGTGGAGCACGCTGATATTACTCCCACCCTGACTATCCCCGCCGGCGAGACGCTGCATGTACGTATCCTGCCGTGGCATGACCTCGGAGAAGTGAAGGACAGCAAATATATCTGTCTCAGGAGCGTTAAGATCGAGGGTCAAGCATTCGAGCCGACACAGGGAATTGAGAACCTCTCCCCGACCCTCCCCTCAAGGGAGGGAGTAAAGATACTCCGCGATGGTGTACTGCTGATCATCCGCAACGGCGTGGTTTATAACGCGCAAGGCGCGATTGTTAAATAAGATGTTACGATTTTTTCAACATATAGGTGAGTATTTTCTGCTGCTGGGCCGGGTGTTACGCATGCCCGACCGTCAGCGGATGTTTTGGCGGCAATACAGCCGCGAGTTGGAGAAACAGGGATTGCAGAGTCTGCCAATCGTGCTGATCATCTCCGTGTTTATCGGTGCTATCCTGACCATTCAGGCGAAGACGAACACCGAGAACCCGTTACTGCCGACCTACACGGTGGGTCTGCTGACGCGAGAGACACTGCTGTTGGAGTTCTCAAGCACTATTCTGTGTCTGATTCTGGCAGGCAAAGTGGGTTCGAACATCGCTTCGGAGATCGGTACGATGCGTATCACGGAGCAGATAGACGCGATGGAGATCATGGGTGTGAACAGCGCCAATTACCTGATTTTGCCGAAGATATTGGCGTTCGTGACGATGATGCCGATGCTCGTCATCATCTCCACGGCGGTGGGTCTGCTCGGCGGATGGGCGGTAGGTGCGTTCACGGACATTATCACCATACACGACTATCTGGTGGGCGTGCAGTACGCGTTCAACCCCTATTATGTGTGGTACGGCATCATCAAGAGTCTGGTGTTCGCGTTCGTGATCACCAGCATGGCGAGTTACTACGGGTATAATGTCCGTGGCGGTGCGCTGGATGTCGGTCGGGCGAGTACGAATGCCGTAGTCAATAGTAACATTATGATCCTTTTCCTCGACCTCGTATTAAGTAAATTGCTGTTATGATTGAAGTAAAAGATGTAGTAAAGAGTTTTGAGGGGAATGTGGTGCTGAACCATGTTTCGACCGTCATGCGGGACGGGGAAGTGAACATGATCATCGGTCAGTCGGGTTCGGGTAAGACCGTCCTCATGAAGTCCATGATCGGTCTGCACACGCTCGACAGCGGACAGATACTTTACGACGGCCGCGACCTCGCAGCGATGAAGAGCAACGACATCCGTATGCTGCACCGCGAGGTAGGCATGCTGTTCCAGGGTTCGGCGCTGTTCGACTCCATGACGGTGATGGAGAATGTGCTGTTTCCGATGGAGATGTTCAGCCAGAAGAGCCGCAAGGAGATGAAAGAACGGGCGGAGTTCTGTCTGAGGCGCGTGGAGATGCCCGAGAAAGTGTGGCACCTGATGCCGAGCGAGATCTCCGGCGGTCAGCAGAAACGCGTCGCCATCGCCCGCGCTATTGTGTTGGAGCCGAAATACCTGTTCTGCGACGAGCCGAACTCGGGTCTGGATCCGAAGACCAGTCTCGTCATCGATGCGCTGATACAAGATATCACCAAAGAGTATAATATCTGTACCATCGTCAACAGCCATGACATGAACTCCATTATGGAGATCGGCGACAATATCGTCTTCCTCAAAGGCGGTAAGAAAGAATGGCAAGGCTCGCGCCACGAGATTATGACGAGCGAGAACGAAGCGCTCAATGACTTCGTGTTCGCCAGCGAGCTGTTTAAGAAGATTAAGGAGAGTGCAAAATAACGACATGACGACAAAAAGAAAATTCTATATTCTATCAGTACTGATTACCGTGTGCGTGAGCATGTGGGCAGTACCGGCACGGAGAGAAGGCAGAATGATGGTGGACGCGAACGGCGTAACCAAAATCGTGTACGCCCATGGCGACGAGAACCTGCATTTCCTGACCGATGAAGCCGGTAACCGGCTGGACGAGAAGACACTCCTGCCGATGACAGAGGAGATTAAAGGCGAAAGGCAAAAGGTTAAAGGCGAAAGAACTGTGCGGCGGGCAACCAAAGTAACCGGCGTGGACAGGCTCTTAGCGCCCCGCGGACCAGTGATCCTCGTCAGTTTCAGCGACACCATTTTTCAGTCCACCAAGGCGGATATGACCGACTGGGCGATGGGCGAGAACTACACTTACGGCGGCGCTACGGGTTCCATCAACCGCTATTTCAACGATGTGTCCAACGGTCAGTATGACCTCGTTCTGGATGTTTTTGGACCTGTGCAGGTGAGTAAAGCCTGCGCTTACTACGGCTCAAACGACCAGCATAGAAACGACCTTCACCCGGATGAGCTGGTCGTCGAGGCTTGTCAGTTAGCCGCAGAGCAGGATGGAGCGGATTTCAGTCAGTACGACTCCGACGGTGACGGCAAGGTTGATTTCGTAGTGATCATCTACGCCGGTTATAGCGAAGCGGACAATTATCCGAATATGCCGAACACTATCTGGCCGCACCAGGACGATCTGAGCCTTCGTGGCAGTACCATCACGCTGAACGGCAAGACGATCGACCACTACTGCTGCCTCAACGAGATAGACGGAGAGAGCCATGACCGCTGCGGAATCGGCACCTTCTGCCATGAGTTCGGACATATAATGGGTCTGCCGGATATCTACTCCACTGCCGAGGGTGCCAATTTCAAGACCTTAGGCGAATGGGACATCATGGACTACGGCTGTTACAACAACGGCGGAAACACTCCTCCGGCATACTCGGCGTACGAGCGTTGGTGGATGGGATGGATGGAACCGACACTCCTCAATCAGGCCGCGTCGGTAACTTTGGGTCCCTTGTACGACTCCTACAAAGCTGCGTACCTCACGACTAACGGCGACACCATCACCAATATCTTACGCCCGAACCCGACGGTATTCTATATGCTGGAGAACCGCCAGCAGACGGGTTGGGATGAGTTCATCCCGGGGCACGGGTTGCTGGTCACCCAAATCAGTTACCACTACAACTGGTGGAGGGGCAATACAGTGAACTATACTTCCACGCAAATGGGTATTGATATCATGGAGGCAGACGGACTGACACCTACGTATAAACAGGACAATCATTTCAACGGCTATTTCGGCAAACAGGGCGATGCGTACCCGACGGCTACCGTCACTTCGTTTACCCAAGTGAGCGACTACCCGGTCACGAATATCAAGGAGACGAACGGAGTAATCACCTTTGACGTCCTGGGCGGCGGAGAAGAGATCCCCTTGGAAACTATATCCACTCAGCCCTCGGAGGTTTCCTCCCGGAAAATCCTCCGCGACGGACAAATACTCATCATCCGGAACGATAAACTATACGACATAACGGGCAGACAGTTATGAAAATCATTTCCTATAATTTGAATGGCATCCGCTCGGCGATTAGCAAAGGGTTGTTAAGCTGGCTGGCGGAGGAGAACCCGGATGTGTTCTGCATCCAGGAGAGCAAGGCGCAGCCCGAGCAGATAGACGTCATGGCGTTTCAGGAACTGGGCTACCACAGTTATATCCACTCGGCGGAGAAGAAAGGCTATTCGGGCGTGTGCGTATTCACCAAACGCGAACCGGACAGAGTGGTCGTGGGTATGAACAACCCCAAGTACGACCGCGAGGGACGAGTGCTGCGGGTCGATTTCGGCGAACTGACCATCGTCGATGCCTATATACCGAGCGGCACGACCGGAGATGTCCGTCAGGATTTCAAGATGGAGTTTCTGGAGGACTTTTTGCAATGGGTGAACGAGTTGCGCAAAGAGCGTCCTAACCTCATCATCTGCGGCGACTACAACATCTGCCACAAGCCCATCGACATCAACCACCCCGAGCGACAGATCGGTGTGTCGGGATTCCTGCCCGAGGAGCGCGAATGGATGGACCGGTGGGAGGCAAGCGGCTTGGTGGACTCGTTCAGGGTCTTTGACCAGAGTCCCGAGCGGTACAGCTGGTGGAGCTGGAGAGCCGGTGCCAGAGCCCGTAACGTAGGCTGGCGGATTGACTACCTCTGGGTCAGCGAGAGCCTGCGACCAAGACTGAAAGACGGAAAAATACTGACTGAAGCAGTGCATTCGGATCACTGCCCGGTAATGGTCGTCGTGGACGACCAGACCGCCTGCGGCTGATAGACCGCTATGCTGCAAGACCGTTACACTAAAAGACCGCGGCAAAGCCGCTGAAAGATTATGGACAAGTTACGTACCGAACACCTGGTAAAGAAATACGGCAAGCGCACCGTTGTTGATGACGTGTCTATCGAGCTGGAGCAAGGCGAGATAGTCGGTCTGTTAGGCCCTAACGGAGCCGGTAAGACGACGACCTTCTACATGACGACCGGACTGGTAGCCGCCAATAACGGCAAAATCTTCTTCAATGACCAAGAGATCACCTCTTATCCGATGTATAAACGGGCACGGATGGGTGTCGGTTATCTGCCGCAGGAGGCGAGCGTGTTCCGTAAGATGACCGTAGAGGATAATATCCGCTCGGTGCTGGAGATGACCAATTTCAGCAAGGAATACCAGGAAGAGAAACTGGAACAACTGATCAAGGAGTTCAACCTCGCCCACGTACGCAAGAACCTCGGCGACCGTCTCTCCGGCGGCGAGAGGCGGCGTACAGAGATCGCTCGATGCCTGGCTATCGAACCTAAGTTCGTCATGCTCGACGAGCCTTTCGCAGGTGTCGATCCGATTGCCGTGCAGGAGATCCAAGATGTCGTCTGGCGGCTCAAAGACAAGAATATCGGTATCCTCATCACCGACCATAACGTGGACGAGACCCTGATGATCACCGACCGCGCGTACCTGCTATTTGAGGGTAAGATCCTCTTTCACGGCACGCCGGAAGAGCTGGCTGCCAACCCCATTGTACGACAGAACTACCTCGGCCGCGATTTCGAGTTAAAGAAAAAGACAAGAGTGGAATAAAAGGCGAAAGGTGAAAGGTGAGAGGCGAAAGGTACATAGTATTTCTGATTGCGGCAGTACTGATAGCGGGTTGTCAGCGCGAGCCGGAACTGAAGATAGCGGTACGCGAGTGCGCGCCGTTACCGGCAGGCGGACGAGCGAGCGCACGTGCCGCTGTGTTGGACGGCAAGGCGTATGTGTTCGCCGGACGGGACAGTGCAGGTCATTACCTCAATGATCTCTGGCAGTACAACCCGGAGACGGATGCGTGGACTTATGTCAGCCAATGCCCGGGGAACAAACGCGTGAACGCCACGATTGCCGCAGCCGACGGAGCACTGTATATGGGGCTGGGCTACTCCGCCTCGCATGCTTATAACGACACAGCATACCAGCGTGACTGGTGGAAATACGACCCGCAGAACGGTCAATGGACATCACTGGCCCAATACCCGTGTGCGAACACAATTGCACCCGTTACTTCCACTGACGGCAATGACATTCACGTGTATTACGGCTGCGGGCGGTTCATGAGCGCAGATCGTTGGCGCTATAACACACTCACCAACGAATGGCAACCCGTCCCTCCGGGCGAAGTATTGCACCGGTCGGCTTTTGGCTGTACGGGAGCAGCCCTCCGCGGCACGCTCTATTTTGGGTGCGGCTTTGATGCCCATAATCTGACGGACTGGTACAGCGTTGAGCTCGCGCCGAATAAGTGGCGCAAGCGCACTTCCATGCCCGGCAAAGGACGTGAGTTCGCCGCCGCTGCTGCCTCCGACGAATATATATATGTCTTCGGCGGACGTTATTTTGCCGGAGACATGTCCGGAGGTGAGATCTTCAATACCTACCTCCGCTACGAGCCGGAGACAGACCGGTGGAGATGGTGCGGCACCATGCCCTGCGGAAGCGCGGAGAACCAGATTGCTTTCACGATAGACGGGAAAGCCTATTTCGGGCTGGGCGAGGATGAGAAAGGAATAGTTATCAATCAGCTGTATTGCATTGAAGAATAAGTGTCTCTATAGTATTCTGCTGTTGGCGGTCAGTCTCTCTGCGGAAGCGTGGAACTGGTGGCCGCTACCGATGGCTCAGCCGGACACGTGCCGGGACAGTCTGTTCTATGTCGGTCAGATTCAGGCGCACGCGTCTTCCGGCGCACAGGCTCCGTCCCTGATGTGGCACAACACAGACGGGAATATCTCCCGCCAACCATACGCCGGCACATTCTCAGCCGGCATTCTCAAACCCGCTACGCGCCCGAGCCGGTGGTACGATTATGATTTCGGAGTCGTGCTGAACGGACGGTTCGGCGGAGGGCAACCGGGCTCTGGGCAGAAGGATATTACCGGTTATTTCAGCCAACTATATGCGCACGTGCGTCTCTATATAGTGGATATCACCGCGGGTATCCGGCCTCAGTATTGGGGTGCGGGAGACAGGGAGTTAAGCAGCGGAAGTCTGCATTTCTCCAATAACGCCCACCCTATTCCGCAAATCAGTATCGGGTTTGAGAGGTGGACCCCCATACCCGGGCTCTTCGGCTACGCAGAGGTGAAAGGCGGAATCACTCACGGTTGGTTGGGCGACAACTCCGAGGTTGTTAAAGGAACATTACTGCACCACAAGCATATCGGCGGACGCATCGGCGGCAAACTGCCGGTGAATATCTCCTACGAGTTTCACCACATGGCGCAATGGGGCGGTTACTCCACTGTTTACGGCGACTTAGGCAACAACCTCTCCGCCTATAAATCCACGTTCCTTGCCCGCTCCGGCGGGTCAATGCAAAACGACCAACTCAACGCGCAGGGCAATCACATCGCCTTCCAGCAATTGGCATTGGATATCAAGGGCGAAGGATGGAAAGTGAGTGCGTATTGGCAGATTATCCAGGAAGACGGTCCCATTGCGTTTATCGGTACCACGATGAACCGCAGGGACGGTCTCTGGGGTGTCAGCGCCACGCAAAACCATTGGCCGTTCATACAAGGTTTCACGTATGAGTTTCTCCATACCACCGACCAGTCCGGTCCGTTCCACGACCGCGACGGCTGTGTCTATGGCGGAGCGGATAGTTACTACAGCAACTCGATCTACCGGCAGGGCTGGACGTATTTCGGCAATGTGATCGGTTCGCCTCTGCTGACCCCGGACAACAGCCGCGTACGGGCACACCACGCCGGTCTGCGAGGCGACATATACGGTTTCCGCTACCGCGCTATCGTCCAATACGCCGACTACTATGGCAGGTATAGCCGGCCGGAACACAGTCGCAACACCGCTTTCCTTCTGGAGGTCAAGAAACAGGTACCTAAAGCCTGGGGGCTGGATTTCGGACTCTCGCTGTCCGGCGATTTCGGAAGCCGTTACGGCAACTCGTTCGGCGCCATGGTAACGATCACCAAAAGAGGACTTATAACCCAATGGTAAATGACCCATACGGCGAAGCAGATCGTATGAACGAAGTGAATAAAGAAATGGTAAATATTATCATGCCCGTCAAGGACTCCATGGAGACGGCAGAGGAAGCCATCCGTGCGCTCGTCAGGAGCGGTCAAACGCTGACCGTCTATGACGACTATTCCACTCCTCAGAGTGCCGCGCGGCTGGACCTCTTGGCTGAAGAGTCAGGGATAGAGGTTGTACATCTGAGCGAACGGGTCAATCACCCTTCGCCTAACTACCGGTGGGTACTGATTGAGGCACAGCGGAGAGCACTGCAGGCAGGTGCCCACCTCGTGATTGTGGAGAGCGATGTGATGGTTCGGCCGGACACGATTGCACGGCTGCAAGAGGCGGTGACGGAAGGCGTAGGAATGGTAGCCGCAGTGACTGTCAACGAGGCGGGTGAAATCAATTTTCCATACGAGTACGCGCGGCGGCTGAAGACAGACGGAGAGAGCAAGAAACGGTTCTCGTTCTGCTGCACCCTCCTCACGAACGCGTTCCTCCACGCCTACGATTTCGGGCAGCTGGACGAGACGAAGAACTGGTACGACGTCTTTATCTCCCATAAGTCCGTCGAAATAGGATTCCGGAATATTCTCCAGCTCTCCAACCCCGTGCTCCATAAGCCCCACTCCAGCAGGCCATGGAAACAACTCAAATACACAAACCCGCTCCTTTATTATTGGCGCAAGTTGACCAAAGGTCTTGATAAGATATGAACCCTCTGGTATCCGTCATCATACCCCTTTATAACGCGGCGCCGTATATCACCGAGGCGCTGGAGAGCGTGCTGGCATCGACCTATCGGCCGATCGAGATCGTCGTGGTCAATGACGGTAGCACGGATAAAGGCGAAGAGGTGGCAGCGCGTTATGCGAAAGAGCATAGCGAGATTCGTCTTTTCTCCCAGCCCAACGCCGGTGTCTCTGCTGCTCGCAATCATGCCATCCGGGAGGCGCGAGGCGAATATATCCTGCCCCTCGATGCGGATGACAAGATTGGTTCCACCTATATTACCCACGCCGTGGAGGCGATGCACGAAGGAGTGCGAGTGGTAGGGTGCCGGGCTGAGTTCTTCGGCGAGAGGCAAGGCGAATGGAAACTGCCGCCGTTCTCCCATGAACTGTTAGCACGGCGGAACATGATCCCCATTACCTCTCTCTTCCGCAAGGCGGATTGGATCGCCACGGGAGGTTTCTGCGAGGAGGAGATCTACCGCGAGGACTGGAGTTTCTGGGTCAGTCTCATGGAGTTAGGCGGCACCTATATACGATTAGATGAAGTCGGGCTCTATTACCGCGTGCTTCCCCACTCCCGCCGCCGGCAGGCCAAGGCGCAGAAACGCACTATCGTAGATGCAATGAACAGGTTACACCCTGCGTATATGGAGCGCTACCTCGGCGGACCGCTGCATTACCACCGGTCGTGGAGTAAGTTCCTCAACCGCTTCCGCACCGTCAGACAGGTAGGTGATTTCAACCGTTGGACGGAGGGCAGGATTATTGACCATCGCCGGAACATACTCCGGCTGACGGGAGGCGTGGTAGTCAAGCAATTCCGCACACCGGGTTTTCTCCGTGGACTATGGTACGGTTGGTTCGGTACGAGCAAGGCGCGGCGGAGCTATGAGAACGCGGTGCGACTGGGTAATCTGACGCCCGCACCGATTGCCTATCGCGAGGTACGCGTATGCGGCGTGCTGCGTGAGAGTTGGTACGCCTGCGCGCAATCGGAGTGCCCCTATACGTTCATTGACCTCATTGAGCAGCCGGATTTTCCGAACAGAAGTACTATCCTCTTTGCTATCGGGCGCTTCACCGCCCGCCTGCACCAACAAGGCGTATGGCACCGCGACTACTCGGCGGGGAATATACTCTTTAACGCCGACGGCAGCCGTATAGAGGTGATTGATCTTAATCGTATTCGTTTTCGCAAACACGTACCCGGTGATCCGTTCGAACGACTGAGAAGAATCGAACCGGAGGGTATTCTACAAATGGAGAAAGGTTATGAATCGGTATCGTGATATTATAGGACGGATTAATTACGGCCTCTTTTTGGCGTTTGTAGCATTACTGCCTTTCCCGCAGATCTTTATACGTTATGCTTGCGTCTTGTGGTTTGTCTTCTGGGTATTGGAGGGTAGATGGCTCTCCCGTTCTCTTCCGGTGCGAGAGAACAGGATAGTTATCCCGGTCGTTCTCTTCGGTCTTTGGTACGGGTGGAAAGCGGTTTCGGGTCTGTGGGCTCCGGATCATGCCGTTTGGTCGGGGCAGATGGAGCGATACCTGACCTTCGCACTCATGATCCCGGTCGGTATATGGGGAGTGAATAAGAGGTATGATTGGCGTACGGCAGGTAAGGTTTTGATTGTCAGCTGTATAGCAGCCGTCCCGTTCTACCCGGCGTTGCTCGCTTATTTATGGCACCACCCCGAGACGGCTTATGCGCTGGAGCCCAACCAGCCTTGGCACTACGAGATTACAGAGTGGTGGCCCTTCTTTCAGGAGAATGTATCGTTTATGAAGCACCGCCTCTTCCTCTGCAGTGTTGAGTTGTTCGGTCTCATATGCGCGTTCGTGCTGTACCGTAAGAGAGTTCTGCTCTTCCTGCCCGCCGCAGCGGTCATGCTCTCCACGGTACCGCTCACCGGCTCACGCCAGTCCATTCTGACCGCCGCAGCGATCGTGGTCATCGTACTCATCTATGCGTTGCCCGAGCGGCTGCGCTTACGGTACGGGATAGCCGTTATACTAATAGGTTTGGTCGGGGCGGCGGGAATGTTGTCTCTGCATCCCCGCATGGCGGATTTTAGTCTGCACAACCTGACTCAGATTACGGATGTGAGCGTGCGAAAACCGGAGCCACGGTTGAATATATGGGGCCTGGCTTTGGAAAACCCCTCCGACTATATGGCCGTCGGTTTGGGCGCAGGGCAAAGTACGCCCTACTTAATCGCCAAATACAAGGCTACGGGCTTTGATGATTTCGCCCAAATGCGGTATAATGCCCATAACCAGTATCTGGAAGAACTGATGGAGGGAGGTATCCCCGGGTTGGTACTGCTAATCTTGGCGTGGTTAGCCGTTCCGATATGTGCGCAGGGAGAAGGCAAGATGACCGCCATTCCGTTTTTCGTTCTCTATACCCTCAATATGCTCACCGACTGCATGTTCGGGCGTTTCTGCGGCATCGCTTTGTGGGCGGTAGGGTTATTGTTTATCCTTCTCCAGTCCCACGCGGAAAGTGAAGAGTAGTCCCCGCGGAATACAAAGACTCATCGAGGTGCGGCTGTCCTTCATCGAGGCAATCCCGCGTTCTACCGTCCAATGCGGATAGGTAGGGTGATTATAGTTATCGAACGTATATTCCGTCAGCGCCGTACCGAAATCATAGATGTTATAGCACATTACCTCCAGCGACATTGGTATGTCCCTTACCCACCATCGGCCGGTAGCGCGGAGGTCAAAATTAAAGAACGCATCTTCGCGTTTGCCGAACGCTCCGTTAGCCATGTTGATGCCTTTGGCATCCGAGTGGAGAAGCGCTACCCGGGTATGTCCGTTGAGGATCTGTTCCCTGACGGTGTAGGTAGAGAAGGGCTGACCGTCCTTGAACTTGCCGTTCAGCGCAATCGAGAAATATTTGCATGCATTATAAGTTACCTGCAGCCGGAGGATAAAGGACTTATCCTGATTGAGGCGGCTGTTGCCCTGGTAAGGTTTATTACCTTCGCTTAGGGCGAGGTAGGTATCGGGGTTTGCGGAGGACTCCGAGAGGGCGCCGATGTTATTATGGAGCGGACCGTTTCCCATCGTACTCAGTCCAGCCATCAGGTAACTCTGCCAACTGACCAGCACAAACCATTTCTTCCCGGTGTACGTATATTTGACGGTATTGGACAGATAATACGGTGTGCGTCCGCCTACCCTGCCGGACATCAGTTCCAGAGGCTGCGTGGTGACGGTATAATGTTTCTCGCCCTCCCGCATATAGTAGGTGCCGTCCACCTGCTCCATATTCGCCTCCACGCCGTTCGTGAAGGCGGTGTACCACTGATGGTAGTACTTACGGGCGGTATTGAGGATCGCTATCTCGTGGCGGCGGGAGCGGCCGAAGGTAAAGCGGATCGGCAGGTCTATCACGGCGTAGGAGGGTTGGTGCGCCCAGAGGTTCTTGTCAGGGGTGTGGTATGCGCCGCCGGTGGTAGCCAAGAGGGTGTTATCCCGATACCTTACTTCGCCGGAGAGGTAGTCCGAGCTGAGGTACCGCAAGTCATCCCAGGTGTAGGACATACGATGGTGACTGAGGGACAGTCCGAACCGGAACCACCACACCGGTTCATAGTCAATCGCCACCTGCGCCAAGCCGTTAGGCGAGACGACGGATCGCCCGTTCCCGAGCACTATACCGTCCAGCGAGACACCTATATGGGCGTAGAAATCGAGCCCTTTCGCCCACCCTTTCTTCTCAACGATAGCGAGCGCTTTGTTCTCCAACAGACCGGAGGTGAAGGCTCTGCTCTGCCAGTGGTAGGTATAGAGATCGGTAGGCGTGGCGTCGGCGATGGACTGCGCATATATATCATTCGACCACGTGCTTGTGGTCGGCCGGAAATGAAGCACCGAGTTATAGCCCTCCGCATGAATACGGAGCCACGGTAAGAGCCGTTGGTCGTACTGCACGGAGAGGCTCACCGCATGGAGTCTGCCGTCCGGATACCAGGGGTCGAAAGCCTCGCCGTCCTGATCCAATATATTCCGGCGGAAAGAGAGGGAGTCGTGCCGCAAGCCGTTCTGCTCGTAGCTCACGCCTGCCACCAACACCCCGGAGTTATCGAACCGCGTCGTGCTGTACACGCCGGCGTGGTACGCGCGCTGCGCGGCCAGTTCGTTACGGTTGAGGTAGAACTCACTGCCGTAGTCAGAGCGGCCGGAGGTCACGAAGAAATAGCGGAGAGTGGAAAGTTTAGAGTTTAAAGGCAGTTCGCCGTCCACCTGCGCGGTGTAGTAAGGAGCGGTGAACAGTCCGCTGATACCGGTGTGGTCAAAGGCGGTGAGGGACCGTTGGCCGTAGGTCACATAGGCATGTTGGTAGTACCTGCGTCCGTTGACGGGTATGACGAAAGTGCCGTCGAACGTACCGGCGCCTACCACGTGGTTACGCATCTCTATCGGCCGGCGATCCATGGTGCGCTCCTCGCCCGAGGAGTGAAAGAGATTAATCATTTCCCGGGTACCCGGGGCTATGCCGCCTAAGGCGCCTATGTTACCCGTCAGCCGTACCGAAGAGAGCTGGAGCGAGTCGTCCGTAAAGGAGAGTTCGCCGTCCAGGTGGTTCAGATCGAGCGTCACGCGATCGAGCGGAGTCATCAGCATGGTGTGCCCCGCCATGGTACGGCTGTCGATCCGCATGCCATTCAGGCGGTATTTGTTTTGCCGGAAGGAGTTACCGGAGATGGAGAACACTTTCCGATCCCCTATATTCCACTCGCCGGTGGTCTCTGTCTCATAGACGGTATAGTCGTTGAGGTTATCCAGGTAGTGCCCCAAATCGTTGGTCTGCAACCAATATGCCTCCGCACGACTTGTTGTCGTACAGAGGCATAGCAGCGCTAACGCTATGAGCAGGTGATTTTTCATCGCGTGGCTTATATTCCGAACAGGTTCTGGAAGAAGTTCTTCTTATTGGCGCTTCCCGGAGCGATGTTCGGGCTGTTCTGGAGTTGCTCGATCAGTTTCTTCTCGTCCTTATTCAGTTTCTCGGGGATATAAACGCCTACGTTGATGAGCAGGTCGCCTTCTCCGTACCGCCGTCCGTACTGGTCGATGCGCGGCAGTCCCTTGCCCCGCATGCGGAGCACCTTGCCGGGCTGCGTACCCGGGGTAATGGTGATCTTCACGTCTCCCGTGAGCGTAGGAATCTGCACCTGGCCGCCGAGCACCGCCGTCGGCATGTCGAGCAGCAGGTTGTAGATCAGGTCACTGTCGTGACGGACGAAGTCCTTGTGTTCCTCCTCCTCGATCATGACGAGCAGGTCGCCCGGTACTCCTCCGTGTGGCGCGGCGTTACCCTTGCCGGGTACGGTGAGCTGCATGCCTCCGGCTACGCCTGCCGGGATAGTTACTGTAATGATATCTTCGGCTCGCACGACGCCCTGACCGCCGCATTTCGGACACTTGTTCTTGATGATCCGTCCCTCGCCGCCGCAGGTGTCACACTCAGTCTGCACCTGCATCATACCGAAGATACCTCGCTGTGCGCGGGTGATTCGGCCGGCACCCTTACAGGTCGGGCAGGTCTCTGTCTGTCCGTCTGCCGAGCCTGTGCCGTGACAGTCCTGACACTCCACGAGACGGCGGACTTTGATCTTCTTCTCGCACCCCGTAGCGATCTCCTCAAGCGTGAGGGTCACTTTTCCTCTCAGGTCGCTTCCTCTGCGTACGCGTTGACCGCCGCGGCTGCGTCCTCCGCCGCCGAAGAAGTCGCCCAAGTCGAATCCCGCGCCCTCGAAGATGTCGCCGAAGTGGGTGAAGATATCCTCCATGGACATGCCTCCTCCGCTGAATCCTCCTGCGCCGCCCATACCGGCGAAGCCGTACTGGTCGTAGCGTTGCCTTTTCTGCGGGTCGGACAGTACCTCGTACGCCTCGGCTGCCTCTTTGAATTTCTCCTCGGCCTCCTTGTCGCCCGGGTTCTTGTCCGGGTGGTACTGTATCGCTTTCTTGCGGTACGCTTTTTTTATCTCTTCGGCACTAGCCGTCTTTTCGACGCCTAACACCTCATAATAATCTCTCTTCTCTGCCATAAAACTATTCTCCTACTACTACTTTGGCGAAACGGATGACCTTTTCGCCGAGTTTATATCCTTTCTGGGTGCAATCGATTACCTTGCCTTTTTTCTCCTCACCGGCAGCGAAGGTCGTTACCGCCTCGTGCTCGTCGGTATTGAAATCGGCGTCCTCGGTCTCGATGGGATGCACGTCGTTCTTATCGAGGAAGGAAAGGAACTTCTGGTAAATGAGTTTCACGCCCTCGTCATCGGTGGCGGCTACGGCACGCTCGAAGTCATCGACGAGCGGCAACATTTCCTTGAAGATCCGTTCGCCGGCAGTAGCCATGAGTTCGAGCTTCTCCTTATTGGTACGGCGGCGGTAGTTATCAAACTCCGCCATCATCCGCAGGTTCTTATCCTCCAGTTCGGCGATGCGTTCCTGCGCCTTCTCCAATTGCTCCTCCGGTGTCGGCTCGGCTGTTTCGTTCACCGCTGCCTCGTTCTCCTTTGCCTGCTCGGCTTCCTTCGCCTCTTGGCTCTCTTGCTCCTCAATGGGTTGCTCTAATTCTTCTGTCTTTTTTTCTTTCATTTTTCTTCTTTCATTTTTCATCTTTCATCTTTCAACTATCATGCCACAGGCTGACGAACTGCCATTTTGGCAGAAATATCAGAAGGCGAACTTGAGTCCTGCCATAACGGTGGTCTTGGGCATGGGGAAGCCGGCATTGATCTCGTATTCCGTGCCTAAGATATTATCCGCCGTGAGGGTCGCCCACAGTTCGCGGTATATACGTGCCGCGCCGTGCGCCGACCAGAGTACGAAGTTCTGCTTGGTGCCGGGGGTAGCGGCGTTGGGCAGCGCGGTGTAGAGTCCGTGGATATATTGTACGTTAGTGCCCGCGCGGAAGCGGTCGTGGTGGTACGCCAAGGCTATATTCAACTTATGTTCCGGCGCCGCCAGGACGGGATTGACCATATACAGGTAGCTGTAGTTGGCGGAGAGGACAAGTCCTTTCCAGACCCTTGCGGCGAACTCTATTTCGCAGCCGGCGTTCTTCAGTTCGCCGGTGTTCACATTGCGTGGTCTGCCGTTCACGGGGCGGGTCTCGATCATGTTTTTGGCATGCAGGTAGAATATATTTGCGCCGAGACGGATACGTCCGCCGAGGAAGAACTGGCGGTAGGATAGTTCGTAGTTCCAGAGGCTGACGGCTTGGAGTGAGTCGTTCGCGGGGGCGTACATATATAGTTCGCGTATGGTAGGGTTACGGAATCCGCGCGAGACGACGGCTTTGATCTGCGCGTCTTGCGGCAGGAGGAAAGAGAGTCCGGCTTGGGGTGCATAGTAAAATCCGGCCACCGAGTGGTGTCCGAGCCGTACGCCGGCGTCTAACGAGAACCAGGACACTACCTGCTGGCGGAAATCCACAAACCCGGCGAGCTCGTATTGGGTCTTGCGGATGACTTCCGTTGTACTTGGTACTTGGTTACTTAGTCCCTTATTCCACACATGTCCGCCGAAATGCTGGTAGTCAAAACCGAAGGTCGTACTGTTGCCGCGGAAGAAACGTACCGTCTGGTACGCCGAGACGCCGACCATGAGATCGGTGTGGTTATACTCGGTGACCGGCACAGGTTCCGACGCTTTGTGACCGTCATAGATGCGGTGCCTGCCGCCGGAGTAATAGACGCGGATGGCACCCTCCGTGCGGTCATAGCGGTTCTCCGCAGAGAGGGTCGCCATGCCCCGGAGGACATGTTGGTGGGAGTCCAAGATTGGATCGGTGACCGTACCGGGGTTGGCGGTATTGAAATAGGCTATATTACCCGTAGCGGCGAACGACCAATGCGGGTCAATGTCATAGCCGAGCCGGGCAAAGCCCGAGTATTGGTCAAAGAACATGTTCGGTCTGTGTCCGGAGGTACGAATATAGTTGAATCCCGAAGCCTCGCTCCATTTGCCCCGGCGCAGCATGTTGGAAATGCCGGCGTCGGCGGAGAAATAGGATCCGCCTTGTGCGTGGAGGGAGGTGACGAGCGTGTCCTTGCGGGGTTGGCGGGTGACGATATTGATCACTCCTCCCATAGCGTTCGAGCCGTAGTAGAGCGATGCGGGTCCGCGGATAACCTCCACCCGCTCCGCCATAGCCGTCTGGTAATTATCGGCGATGGGGTGACCGTACAAGCCTGCGTACTGCGGCAGTCCGTCGATGAGGACGAGTATGTCAGTGTTCGGTTGCCCGCCTATACCGCGCACTTTGATTCCTCCCGATCCGCCGTTGCTGACGCCATAGCCGATCACGCCGCGGGAGGTGACGAAGAGTCCCGGCACCTGTTCTGTCAGCGTAGGCAGGATATTCGGTGCGGATTTATCGGTCAGTACCTCTTCTGAGACCACTGAGACGGTCACCGGCAGAAGTCGTGCAGGTGTCTCCGCGCGCGTACCCGTCGCTACCACCTCATCGAGGGTATAGGAGAGGGTGTCCGGAGTAGCGGACGATATTGTAGTTGCTGCACTGACCGCCAGGAGAAGGGAGAACATGGGGAATTACGATTTGAAAATTTGAAGATTTGAAGATTTATTCTTTGGTTTTGCGCAGCCGTCCTGGGTAGTTGTCCTGGTGGGCACGGGAGGTGACGCCGCGGTTGGCTACATAGCGGTCGTAATACTCGATGATGAGGGTGGTCAGCGGCAGGGCGATGATCATTCCGATCACGCCGAAGAGCGCACCCCAGACACTGAGGGAGAGAAGAATCATCGCGGGGCTCATGCCCGTGACGTCACCCATGATCTTAGGGGTGAGAACCATGTCCTGGATCGACTGAACGACGATGAAGACGATTGCCATCATCAGCAGCGTGAGCCAGACGGGCTGGCCGGTCTGCGCCGATTGAATGAGGCAGAGCACGATACAGGGCGGGATACCAAGCGCCTGCATGTACGGTACCATGTTGAGGAGTCCGATGATGAGCCCCATGGCAATGCCCATGGGCATGCCGGTGATGGTGAAGCCGATGGCGAAGAGAACACCCACGCAGGTAGCTACCATCGCCTGCCCGCGGAAATAGGCGTTCATATTCCTGTCAATAGCGCCCATGAGGGTGACAACCTGCGGCCTGATCTTACGCGGTATAAAACGGCTGTAGCCGGCGCGTATATTCGGCATGTCGATCATTAGAAAGACCAGATAGAGCAGTCCCATGAAGACGACCACCAACTCGGAGAGCCACGACAGTCCGCCGGTGATCCAATTGGAGATCTTAGGCAGCAATTCCTTGATAGAGGTGGTCAGTTCGGGGTTCGCGAGCGCCTTCTTCCAATCCCACTCCGACTGCCACTGGAGGAGTTTCTCCTGGGTCTCGGCGGAGACATAATCGTTGATATTAAAGGCAGCTATATACGTCTGGAAAGCCGTCCAGGCGGTGTTGACCTGTTCGGTGACGGGTTTGCGCAGGGCGGCTATGGCGCCTACGACGATACCGATAACCAGGATTAAGGTCACAAACACCGCGAGCGCCCGGTTGCGCACGCGGCATTTGGTTTGTACGAACACCACTACGGGGTCCAGAACATACGCCAACAGGAAGCTGACGAAGAATGGCAGTAATACGCCGTATAGACGGGAAAACATGCTATTTCTTCAGTTTACCTGTAATGAAGGACCAGATACGGGAGAAGAGCGAGGCGTAGAGGTTGAGTTCGCGGGTAGCGTTCTCCACGTGGCACTCTATCTTGACGCGTTCTATCTCGGCTTGGTGCTCCGCCTCCATGGTCTTGAGCGCAAGTTCTTCCTCCGACCGAATCTGTTTCGCCATGAGGGCGATGAAGGGGTGAATGAAGAGGGGTTTGCGTCCTACGATAGCGATAGCTATGAGCAGCACGTAGATACTACTGATGATGAGCGCAGCCGCCCATACCGGCATCACCGCCGACATAGCGTCAATAGCGGCTACGGCGCCGAAGGTAAGTAGCGCGAGGGCGCAGAGGACGATCGTGAAGATCATCAGAAAGAGTCCTAACACACGGCTGACGATGCCGATGAGGCGGAGTTTGCCTACCTCACCTACGGACTTACCGTAAGAACTCAACTCGTCCTTGAGTTGATTGAATACTTCGTTTTCCATAAATTCTCAAATCTCAAATTTCAAATCTCAAATTTCCATACGGCTTCAGCCGATCGTTCGAGGCTTTGCCGAGATAAGAAATCTCAAATCTCCTCTGCAGCGTGTTCTGCATCAGCAGCGGGTTGTTCGGGCGCGTTTGCGGCCGCGAGATCGGCTTTGAGTTGTTCGCAGTAATCCTGCATACGTTGTTTTGCCTCGTCAGCTGCGTTAGCGATCTGTTGACGGATTTCCTCGCCGGTTTTCGGAGCAAGTAACAAGGCGGCTGTTGCGCCTACCAATGCGCCGCCGATAAAGAGTGCGGCTCCCTTAAACAAGTTGTTCATATTCGTATAGATTTAGTTAATGATTAACAATTTGGCTGCAAAGATACAAAAAATATTTGACATACGCAAGAAAAAATATATCTTTTCGTCATTTTCTTCATATTTCCGTCCCCCGAAAATTTGCATATTCCAAATATTTTTTGTATCTTTGCACCCGATTTCCAGGATTGCTTAATCACCGTCGAGGTCGCCAAACTACCCCTCACCGACCCAAAATAAGCTCAAAATAAGGGTAATCCAATAGGCGCATCGGTGCAATCCTAGACTTTATAACAAACGCACAGCACCCAAACAACTGAATATAAATAACTTACAAGCACATGGCACAACACCTAAAAACCATCGTTATGGACCGTTTGAAATACGGAGGAGCCACTTTCGAAGATCTCCCTGCTACCAGCCGCAGGGATATCCGCCACCGGAGGCACTCCGGACCACATTCCCGCGGCGTCCGCTATTTCCGTTTTGATCTCTGTATCAAAATGCTCTGGGGTGCCATGGATTCAGTCAAAGAGGGCCAAAAATACAAGAAACGCATCGTCGTTCGCCCTTCTCGTTTCCGGGACGGACTCTTCGAACTATACACCTACCATTTCCCTAAAACATGGTCTGCCGCCTGTGTCGCCAACCGCGAAATGATCAAGGAAGCCCAGCGCCAAGCCCACGCTTTGGAGCACTCCTCAACCCCGGAAGCCCTCGAATGGCGTATCCGTTTCTTCCGCCATTATTTCAACGTGGTCAAAGGCCACGCTACCCCCGAACCCGGCATGAAGCGCTACTCCCGTTTCTACCAATATACGTACGTAGCCATCTACCGTGCCCTCCAAGCCGCGAAAGCCGAAGCCGCAAAACCCAAGGAGCAACAACCAACTATCACCGACGCGTACCTTCACCACCTGACGGAAGACGTAACCTTCGAACCGATTAAGGTATGTTCATTCCAGGGCAATTCTATTGCCCGCTCCCGCTACCGCTCTATCTTTCGCTCCTGCTCTCCTCCCCTTGTGGGGAGGTCGGGTGGGGTTTCCAACGGCATTCGTCTCCCGCTCTCTGTCTCTACCTAAAGAGGCATATTCCGGCATATTCCGGCATATTTCTGCCTAAAAACTTGCGTATATCGAAAAAAAGCAGTACCTTTGTACCGCAAAATGAAATGAATATGAATATAGCTACCTTCTTTTTGCCCGGGCGGGTGTGCAGCACAGCCGCAATCCGGGAGATTGCTCAGCAGAGTTCCGCACCGTACACCATGATCTGTCTCAAGCCCGAGATCGAATGGGTTTATTTAGGTCAGGAGCGGATGGTGCAGGTGATGGAAATGACCCACGCCACCATGGTTTATGCGGACCATTTTCAAAAAATCACCGATGAGCAATCACAAATCACCAATATTGAAGCGCCGGTGATAGACTATCAGGCAGGGGCGCTACGGGACGATTTTGATTTCGGAGCCGTACTGCTATGGGACACCGCGAAGCTCAAAGCGCTCGTTGCCGAGATGGACACCGAGTACGAGTACGCCGGGCTATACGACTTGCGGCTGAGAGCAACGGAAAAAATTTCAAATTTCCAATCTCAAATCTCAAATTTGGTACATCTTCCCGAATACCTGTATTACGAGGTGGAGACGGACACGCGCAAGAGCGGAGAGAAGCTGTTCGACTACGTCGATCCGCGTAACCGCGCGGTGCAGGTAGAGATGGAAGCGTGCGTCACGGCGCACCTCAAGCGTATCGGTGCGTACCTCGAGCCGGGTGTATATAAGCCACTACCCGAAGCCGACGACTCCTACCCGGTGACGGCAAGCGTCATCATACCTTGTAAAAACCGCGCCCGCACTATAGCGGACGCCGTACGCAGCGCGCTCGCGCAGAAGGTACGCGCGCCTTATTCGTTCAACGTGATCGTCGTGGACGACAACTCCACCGACGGCACCGCAGAGAAAATCTCAAATTTCAAATCTCAAATTTCAAATGGGCAATTAATTTACATTTCCCAGGACAAGAGCTGGCACGCGATCGGAGGCAACTGGAACGTGGCGATCCATGACCCGCGATGCGGCAAGTACGCCATTCAGCTCGACTCCGACGATACCTATTTTGACGAGAACACCGTGCAGAAATTCATCGATACCTTCGAAATGGTAAATGGTACATGTCCAAATGGTAAATGCCATTATGGTATGGTAATCGGAACGTACCGGTTGACGAACATGGCGGGAGAGGTGCTTCCTCCGGGCGTGATCGACCACCGCGAGTGGACGGACAATAACGGCCGTAACAACGCCCTGCGTATCAACGGCTTGGGTGCGCCGAGAGGGTTCTACGTACCGCTGCTGCGTACCATCAACTACCCTACCACCAAGTACGGCGAGGACTACGCCGTCGGACTGCGTATCAGCCGCGACTGGCCGATCGGACGCATCTACGACGTGGTCTATAACTGCCGCCGATGGGAGGATAACTCCGATGCCAACTGCGACATCGTAGCCATGAACCGCAATAACTGGTATAAAGACCGGCTGCGCACCTTCGAACTCGAAGCACGAATGAGATGAAAATCCGGGTTGGCATATTAACGGCGCCGAAGATTGAGTACGAGCGGAGGGAAAAGACTTTCCTGCTCAAGAACGTGCGGATCGGTATCGGCTTCCACTGGGACCGATACGAAGATCAGGAGTTCGCAGGGGAATTGGAAATCCGTCATAACGCCGATGGCTCACAGACGGCGATCAACACGATTGAGTTGGAGGACTACCTCTGTTCGGTCATCTCCTCGGAGATGCGTGCGGACAGTCCGATGGAGTTACTCAAAGCGCACGCCGTGATCAGCCGCAGCTGGGCGATGCGAGCCATCGCATACAAGCCCCATGCCCACTTTGACGTGTGTGCCGACGACCACTGCCAACGATACGAGGGATTGAGACGGATGAGCGAACGCGCCGTGGAAGCCGTGCGGGCGACCGAAGGACAGGTGCTGACCTACGACGGCGAAATCTGTGACTGCCGGTACCACAAGTGCTGCGGAGGAAAAACGGAAATCTGGCGCACGTGCTGGGAAGATATCGACGTGCCGTATATCCGGTCGGTGCAATGCGACTGGTGCAAGTCGCCGTCGCCCAAAGTGTTGCGTCTGGTGCTCAATGACTACGACCAGGAGACGAAGGATTTTAGGGATTGGCAGGTGACTTACACGGAGGACGAGTTGGACGAAATCGTACGTACCAAGTCGGGTATTGATTTCGGGCATATAACGGCGTTAGAGCCCCTGCACAGAGGCGAGTCGGGACGCATCGACAGTCTCCGTATCGTGGGTACCAAGCACACCGAGGTCATCGGCAAGGAGCTGAAGATCCGTTTATGGCTCAGCCGCAGCTGTCTCTACAGCAGCTGGTTCGACATAAAGAAAACCACTCCCGCCCCTTCAGGGAAAGGTCGGGAAGGGGCTTCGTCTTGGGTCCTCACCGGTCACGGATGGGGTCACGGAGCAGGTCTCTGTCAAATCGGCGCAGCAGTCATGGCAAGCGAAGGAAAGAGTTACGAGGAGATTCTACAATACTACTATGCAGGCGCAAGACTTAGCGTTTCAGCGCGATAAATACAAGCACCTGAGCGACGAAGAGTGGCGGTGGTTCCTGCAACAGGTCGAAGGGCGTGAACGGACGGCGGACAAGCTGCCCACGTTCGCCGCTATCGACGACTGGTGGTATCCGGTGCGACTGAGTTGCGAGCAGTGCTCATCGGAACTCACCGCGCGCTACAAAGCCCAAATGGTAAATGGTACTTGGTCAAATGGTACTTGTCTTGATCTCACCGGCGGGTACGGAGTGGACACGTACTTCCTGAGCGAGTGCTTTGACCACACCGACTACGTGGAGCAAAACACAGAGCTATGCCGCATTGCCGAACACAATTTCGCTCTTAGTCGAAAGTCGAAAGTCGAAAGACAAAAGCTCTCCATTGCCGTCCACAACACCACCGCCGAGGATTTCCTTCTCTCCTCCCCCTGTGGGGAGGCCGGGTGGGGTTTAATCTTCCTCGATCCGGCGCGGCGGGACAGTCACGGAGGCAAAGTCTTCCGCTTGGCCGACTGCACGCCTAATGTAGTGGAGTTGCTGCCGAGCCTGTTAGCGCACCTCGCGCCGGACGGACGAATCATGCTCAAACTGTCGCCCATGCTCGATCTCACACAAGCGATTAAAGAGCTCTCAGCCGTCAGCGGTCTGCCCTCAGACCTCACATGGGATGTGCACGTAGTGGCGGTGAAGAACGAGGTGAAGGAAGTGTTGTTGGTGAGTCGATATACCGATCTGCCGGAAAATCGAAAACCCGAACCTACTATCACCGCGATTGATCTCTCGAAGCCGGAGCAGGCGTTTGTCTTCACCCGCGAGGAAGAACGAGACACTACCCTCCCTCCCTTTGAGGGGAGGGTCGGGGTGGGGTTTGCGGGCTTTTGGCTCTACGAGCCTTCCGCCGCTATCCTCAAAGCCGGCGCGTACAAGTTGGTGGGTGCACGGTTCGGGCTGCATAAATTAGATGTAAACACCCATCTGTACGTATCCGATCGGTTCGTGCCTGATTTTCCGGGCAGGGTATGGGAGGTAAAGGCGAAGGGCGAAAGGGGAAAGGCGAAAGGGGAAGGGTTAAAGGCCAATGTACTCGTGCGCAACTACCCGCTCAGTGCTGAGCAACTGAAGAAAAAACTACACCTCCGGGACGGCGGAGAGGAATATGTGATCGGTTGCCGTATTGCCGGAAAGCCCACGCTTCTTTGGGCAGAACGGGTATAAAAATCGCTCTCCGGGGCGATTTTTTCATTTTTCATCTTTCATTTTTCATTTTTCATCTTTCATTTTTCACTTTTCCCTTGCGTATATCAAAAAAAAGCAGTATCTTTGTCGCCGATTTAATTGCGCGAGTATGCGCATATGCGGATAAGCGCGAAAGAAAAGCATGGAATACCAGTATATCAATAAGATTGATTCGCCGGCGGATTTGAAGAAAGTCCCTGTGGGAGAACTGCCGGCGGTGTGTGCGGAGTTGCGGCAGTTTATCATCGAGGCGTTGAGCAAGAACCCCGGTCATTTGGCATCGTCGTTAGGGACGATCGAGTTGACCGTAGCGCTGCATTATGTGTTCGACACGCCGAACGACAAATTAGTGTGGGACGTGGGACACCAGGCTTACGCCCATAAGATTCTGACAGGCCGGCGGGACCGGTTTCATACGAACCGGCAGTTCAAGGGTCTATCGCCTTTCACCAACCCTGCAGAGAGCGAGTATGACGCGTTCATCGCCGGGCACGCCTCTAACTCTATATCTGCGGCTTTAGGCCTTGATATAGCCAATAAAAAATCAGGTCACAACACCGTAGCGATCATCGGGGACGGAGCGATGACGGGCGGGTTGGCGTTCGAGGGACTGAACAACACCTCGATGGACAAGAACAATCTGCTCATCGTCCTCAACGACAACCACATGGCGATCGATCCGCTCAAGGGCGGTTTTACCCAGTACCTCGTGGATCTGACGACCAGCGAGACCTACAATAAATGGCGGTGGAGAGCGTATAAGCTGGCGGTGAAGTTGCATCTGATTGACGACGCCAAGAAAGGACGTATCCTGCGGCGCAACAATAACATCAAAGCGGCGCTGAGCAAGCAGAAGAGTAATATCTTCACGGGTCTCAATATCCGCTATTTCGGTCCGACGGACGGCCACGACGTAGAAGGGTTGGTGCGTATTCTGAGTGAGATCAAGAACCACCGCGGACCCAAAGTGCTGCATATTATCACCAAGAAAGGCAAGGGTTATGCGCCGGCGGAGAACGACCAGACCGTATGGCACGCACCGGGAGAGTTCAATGTGGCGAATGGCGAAAGGTTAAAGGCTAATGGAGAAAACACGCCGCTGTGGCAGGAGGTGTTCGGCGAGACGTTGCTGGATATAGCGAAGAAGAACGAGAAAGTCGTCGGTATCACGCCGGCGATGCCCAGCGGGTGCTCCATGAGTATCATGCAGAAAGAGCTGCCGGAGCGGGTGTATGACGTAGGCATCGCCGAGGGGCACGCCGTGACCTTCAGCGCCGGACTCGCCAAAGCCGGAATGATCCCGTACTGTAATATCTACTCCACGTTCCTGCAGCGGGCGTACGATAACATCGTCCATGACGTAGCGCTACTGAACCTGCACGTGGTACTCTGTATCGACCGCGCAGGTATCGTAGGCAACGACGGTGCGACGCACCACGGTTTGCTCGACCTCGCGTACCTCCGTCCGATCCCCAACATGCAGATCTGCGCCCCGCGTACAGCGGAAGATCTGGAGGCCATGCTCCGCCTCGCCGAGACGATGGAAGGTCCCGTGGCGATCAGGTATCCGAGAGGGAGAACGCCTATAAGCACAAACCCCTCCCCGACCCTCCCCTCAAGGGAGGGAGGACAGACCGAATTACAGTACGGAAAGGGCGTCAAGCTCCGGGACGGAGAGGATATAGCGGTCCTGACCATCGGCGCAATCGGAAACACCATGAGCGAAGCGATCTCCTCCCTTGAGGGGAGGTCGGGAGGGGTTTCTTTTGCTCACTACGACATGCGGTGGCTGAAGCCGATGGACGAGGAGATACTACACGAGGTAGGACGGCGGTTCAAGACCATCGTGACCGCCGAGGACGGCATGATAGCCGGCGGATTAGGCAGCGCGGTACTGGAATGGATGGCTGACCACGGCTACACGCCGCGGGTGATCCGCCTCGGTGTGAACGACCAATTCGTAGAACACGGCTCTACCAAAGAGCTCTATCATATGTTGAAATTAGACAAAGAAGGACTATGCGAATCGTTATTGCAGGTGCCGGTGAAGTAGGCACGCACTTGGCTAAACTGCTGAGCCGCGAGGATATGGAGATCAGTCTGCTGGACGAGAGTCCGGAGCGCTTGGGTGACCTGAGCGCCAACTACGACCTGTTGACCAAGGTTGGCAACCCCACCTCTATCCATGACCTCCGCGACATAGGCGTGAAGGACTGCGACCTGTTCATATCCGTGACTCCATTAGAGACGGAGAATATGACCGCCTGCCTGATTGCCAATTCCTTAGGTGCCAAACGTACCTTGGCACGCATCGATAACTACGAGTACCTGTTGCCGGAGAACAAGAAGTTCTTCGAGAACATGGGTCTCAACCACCTCATCTATCCGGAGGTGCTCGCCGCCAACGAGATCGAGGAGAGCCTCCGTACCAACTGGATGCGGTACCACCTGCATTTAGGTCAGGGCGCACTGGAACTGTGTGTGATCAAGGTGCGCGGAACGGCGAAGATCATCGGTCTGCCGTTCTCCTCAGGTGCCTATAACCACGGCAAGTACCGCATCGTAGCTATCAAACGCGACCAGGATACGATCATCCCACGCGGCAACGACACCGTGGAGTTCGGCGACTTGGTCTATTGCGTCTGTACGAAAGAGAACATGGAGTTCATGCGCGAGGAGTTAGGCAAATCCAAACGGGAGATCAACAACGTGATCTTCTTCGGCGGCGGACGCGTGACCCGCAAAGCGGCTACCGAACTGACCTCGGAGATGAATATCAAAGTCATCGAGAAAGACCGCAAGCTCTGTAATATCCTAAGCGAGAAAGTGCCGGACGCGCTGATCATCAATGCCGACGGCAGTGAGATGGATATTCTCAAGGAAGAAGGTATCCAGGACGCGGACGCTTTCGTAGCCGTGACGGATAGCAGCGAAGCGAATATCTTCGCCTGCCTTGCCGCCAAGCGGTTTGGCGTCCGCAAGACCATTGCCGAGGTGGAGAACCTGGATTATATCCCGATGGCGGAAGGACTGGATATAGGTACCGTGCTCAACAAGAAGACCATCGCCGCCAGTTATATCTACCAAATGCTGCTGGACGCCTCCGTCCGCGGCGTGCATAACTTGACGAGCGCCGATGCGGAGATTGTGGAGTTCGAAGCCAAAGAGGACAGCCTGATCACCCGCCGCAAGGTGAAAGACCTTTCGCTGCCGGACGAAGCCAACATTGGCGGTATCGTGCGAGCCGGCGAAGGAATATTGGTCAACGGCGAGACCCAGATCATCGCCGGCGATATAGTGGTGCTCTTCTGTAAGAACCACGTAATAAGACAATTAGAGCGATTCTTCAAATGACAAGGACCTTTAACTGGCGGATCGTCTTCAAGACGATGGGCGTTCTGACGATGCTGGAGGCACTATTCATGTTAGTGCCGACGGTCACTGCGTGGTTCTACCACGAGGCGGACTTAGGTGCCTGGATCGTCTCGTCCGCTATCACATGGCTCTCCTGCTGGTGGATGATTGCCGCCGGACGGCACGCCGAGAAACGCGTAGGCGAGCGCGAGGGGTACGTGATCGTAGGGGCGGTGTGGATCGTCTATTCGCTCTTCGGATTACTGCCCTATTGGCTGAGCGGCGCGCTGCCTCAGATCACCGACGCGTGGTACGAGACGATGGCGGGATTCACCACCACCGGCTCCACCGTCTTCACCGATGTAGCGGCACAGACCCACTCGATCCTCCTCTGGCGCGCACTGACCCAGTGGATCGGAGGTATGGGTATCATCGTGCTCTCCGTGGCTATTCTGCCGATGTTCGGTCTCGGCGGCATGCAGCTCTACAGCGCCGAAGTGACGGGCGTGAGCTACGAGAAACTCAGTCCGCGTATTGCCGACACCGCCAAACACATGTGGATCACGTATATCGGTCTGACGATCAGCGAAGGGGTGTTGCTATGGCTCTTCGGAATGGGTAAGTTCGATGCTATCTGCCACTCGATGGCGACCATCTCCACGGGCGGTTTTGCCACTCATAACGACAGTGTGATCGGTTTCGGGCCGGCTATCCAATGGACAATCCTGTTCTTCATGCTCCTCTCGGGTATCAACTTCACCCAACTGATCTATCTCTTCCGCGGCAAGCCTCAGCGTGTGCTGCAGGACGAGGAGACGCACTGGTACGCCGGCGCGTGCCTGGCAGCGGGTGTGCTACTCGCCGCCGGGCTGTTCGTCACCACGGGACTGTGGAGCAGTATCCGGATCGGTTTCTTCACCGCCGTAGCAACGATTACCTCTACGGGTTTCGTGGCGGCGGATTATATGATTTGGCCGCCGGTACTATGGGTGCTCGTGTTCTTTATGATGTTCACGGGCGGTGCGTCGGGTTCGACCGCCGGAGGAATGAAATGGGTGCGTATCGCCATCTTTGCGAAAGCAGCCTTGGCAGAGATCAAACGCCGTATTCACCCGAACGCCGTGATTCCGGTGCGATTCAACGGCCGTACCCTGCGCGAGCAGACGACCTCTAACGTCGTGGCGTTCATGTTCTTCTATATCGTGATCATCGTCATCGCCACGCTCTGGTTCTGCGGCTGCGGAATCGGTTTCGATGAGTCGTTGGGTATAGCGGTGTCGATGATCGGCAATGTAGGAGTGTCCATCGGTCAGTGGGGCTCCAGCGGCTGTTACGCCGCCCTGCCGGCTGCCGCCAAATGGGTAGCGACCTTCGTCATGCTGATTGGTCGTCTGGAGATATTCACGGTGTTGCTGCTCTTCAGTAGAGCGTTGTGGAAGAAGTAGATTGTGAAACCATTTAGAGTTCTGATATTCATTGCCTGTGTGATGGCGGGGTTGGCGGCACTGTGTGTGGTGTTGCCCGGACGCATTGCGCTCGGCGGGCAGGAACTGCGGTGGCCGACTTTGACAGAGGTCTTGGGCGAGGAGAAGACGATAGAGAGCATAGAAGAACTAGAAGAACTAGAAGAACTAGATACACTAGATACACTAGGCTCCCTAGACACCCTAGACACTCTTCCTTCCCTTGAGGGGAGGACCGAAGAGAGGCTTCCCATTCCCAAGGTACAGGTGGATTCCACGACGGACAGCCGGGTGTTCCTTGCATCTTTCTATGCCTCGCTGACGGAAGCGGGCGAACGAACGGTACGGGTACTGCACTACGGTGACAGTCAGATAGAGGAAGATCGTCTGACCCAACAGATCCGCGAGGCGCTGCAGAGCCGTTACGGCGGTTCGGGCGCAGGATTATTACCTTTAGCGCAGACCATTCCGTCGCTGACGGTCAGGCAGGAGCTATACATGAACGGCAGGTTCGTGACGCCCCAGCAGGGACCGCGGCGGTATATGGTGCATGGTTTCAAACGTGACCAGCGCGCCGATGGACTCTACGGACCAATGGGTCAGATGGCGTACCTGAGCGACAGTCTGGTGAAAGGCAGCGAACAGATCCGAGCCGTCTGCAAGCCGCTGCAGAACAACGGACACTACGACCGGTGGCAGGTTTTTGCCGACAGTTCGGTACACTACTCCACCTCCGGCGATACAGTCTTCTTGAGTGGCCGCGGAGGCGTCTATGGTCTCTCGCAGGAGAGCCGTACAGGCGTGATCGTCGATAACATACCTCTGCGTGGGTGTATCGGTACGGTGTTCACAAAGATCGACAGCACGCAGTTAGCCACTTTCTATCGGGAGCAGAACGTCCGGCTGATTATTATGCAGTTCGGCGGCAATGCCATCCCGTCCAATAAGAACCCAGGTACGATCTCCGGCATCGTGAAGGGACTACGGCAACAGGTGCGTTACCTGCGCCGCTGCGCACCGGAGGCTTCGTTCCTCTTTATCGGTCCGAGCGACATGCTGACGCAGGAGAACGGCGAGTGGATCACCTACCCCATGGTACCGTACATGGACCGGTTGCTGCGGAAGATGGCGATGGAGGAGAATATCGCTTATTTCAGCCTGTACAGGTGGATGGGCGGCAGCGGAAGTATGTTACATTGGCAGGAAGTGGGATTAGCCGGTTCGGACGGTGTACACTTCACCCGCGCCGGTGCCCGCAAAGCCGGTAAGGCGGTAGCGGAGTGGATGATGGAAGGAGTTGATAATTGATAGTTGACAGTTGATAGTTGACAGTTGGTTTTTTTACATCACATATTTGCGTTTGACGAGAACAGTCCGCTGCTCTTCACCCAGTTCTATTTCTGGGCGTTCTTTGCGTTGGTTTATGCGCTCTTTGCGCTGATCATGAGCGGACGCAAGGTATCGGACGGCAAGTTGCACCTGCGCAACGTCTATCTGCTGTTCGTCAGTTGGTTCTTCTATTACAAGACGAGCGGATTGTTCCTGCTCATTTTAGCGTTCGTCACTCTCTCCGACTGGATCATCGCCGGGCGAATAAAATCAGCTATCACCAATCAAAAATCACCACTAGCCAAAGCCTTATTGGCACTCTCAGTGACAATAGACCTCGGGCTTCTGGCGTATTTCAAGTACGCGTACTTCTTCACGAATGTGATCAACGACTTCTTCGGCACGAGTTTTCAGGTCTTTGATATCTTCGCCTATGTCGGCAACGGGTTCTCGGAGGCCGGACGCTTCTCCGTGGACACGATTGTCCTGCCGGTGGGTATATCGTTCTATATCTTTCAGGTCATTTCCTACACCGCGGATGTCTATCGCAGGCGGATAGAGCCGGTGAAGAACATCCTCGATTTCGGGTTCTACGTGTCGTTCTTCCCGCAGTTGGTAGCCGGCCCCATCGTGCGTGCGGAGGAGTTTATCCCGCAGCTCTACAAGCCCTTCCGTCTGAGCCGCAGAGCGTTCGGCATCGCCGTCTTCTGGATCATCAACGGTTTGGCGAAGAAGATTATTATGTCCGATTATCTGGCGGTGAACCTGATTGACCGCGTGTTCGACAACCCGCTGCTGTTCTCGGGATTCGAGAACCTGTTCGCGCTTTTTGCCTACTCGCTGCAGGTCTATGCGGATTTCTCGGGCTACACGGATATAGCGATCGGAATAGCATTGCTGATGGGTTTCTACCTGCCGATGAACTTCAATAGTCCTTATAAGTCGCAGAACCCGCAGGAGTTCTGGCGGCGGTGGCACATGTCACTCGGACGGTGGCTCAAGACTTATCTGTATATCCCGCTGGGCGGTAACCGGAAGATCGGTTTCGGCACCTATTTCTGGCTCTCCCTCATTGCGGTTGTCTCCGCCGCTCTCACCGGCTGGTGGTTAATCGTATTGATTATCGGTTGTTTCTTATTGGTCATTGGTATTCTGGACTACCATTGGAGAAAATCACCAATCACCAACCAACGCAAGCTACTCTACTCCAACCTCAACTCTTTTATCACGCAGGTGTTAGGCGGTTTGTGGCACGGCGCGAGTTGGAACTTCATCATCTGGGGCGGTATTAACGGCTTCGGTATGATCGTCAATAAGATATGGCGGGAAATGAACTGGCACGTGCGGTTTGCTGCCATCACAGTGCTGACCTTCGGGTTGGTAGCCTTGGATTACAGTTACAGTCTGCCCGTCTGGCGGCTCTTTGCCGTCTGGTCGGCGATTGTGTGGTTCGGTACTGCCATTCGATATGTTTATTGGCTGATTACCATGGACAGAGAGGTTACGGGTTACAATTTAAAAATTACGAATGGTTTAAGCACCGCTTGGGCGATAATACAGACCTTTACGTTTATCACCTTCACGCGTCTGTTCTTCCGGAGCAGCAGCAATCTGGATCCCGCGACTGCCAATGAGGTAGCGTGGGCAACGGCAAAGAACATGGTCAATCAGATCGGCGGCGCGTGGACAAATGCTATTATTCCCGGTTTCCTGTGGGAGTATAGGTGGGTGGTAGCAATGTTCGTGGCAGGTATGATTATCCACTGGCTGCCGACCAACTGGAAGAGGCGCTACCGGCTATGGTTCAGCGCCATGCCGCTTTGGCTCATGGTCATCGTCGTATGCGTCGCCATCGTCGTGATCTACCAGTTCGTCTCCGCTGAGATGCAACCGTTTATATATTTCCAGTTCTAGACCGATTATGATTATAGGAATTACCGGAGGTATAGGCAGTGGCAAATCCACTATTGCACGGGCACTCGCGGCGCGTGGGTTCGCCGTCTATGACTGCGACAAAGAAGCCAAACGGATCATCGTGGAGAACGCCGATGTACGGAAGGCAGTTATTGCGTTATTGGGAACGGAGGCTTTTATCCCTTCGCCCGAGCACCCTTTCACCGGCGTTTATAACACCGCTTATGTGGCGGAACAGGTTTTCCGCGAGCCGGAGTTACTGGAGCAACTGAATCAGATCGTTCACCCGGCGGTCAAAAGAGATATCTTAGAGCGCAGCGGTCTGTCAGTGAAACGATCCGTCAGTGAAACGGTCTGTCAGGCGGAGCCGGTCTTATTCGTCGAATCCGCCATTTTGTACGAAGCAGGTTTGGACGGGATATGCGACAAGATTATTGTAGTGGAGGCACCGGAGGAAGTACGCATCGCCCGCACAATCCAACGGGACTACCACGGCGAAGCCACAGACACTAATATCAATAAGGTACGCGCCCGCATACGCGCACAAAAGGCGGAGAGTTCTCTGCCGGTCGAAGGGGGCAATCTGGTGGTTGTGCATAATGACGGCAAAGCAAGTATCGATGAATTAGTAGAAAAAATAACACATTGGATGTAGAAAAATTGACGGAAATAGTACTTTCTAACAAAAAGAATGGCATACACTTGTGTATGTCATTTATTTTTTGTACCTTTGTAGCCGATTTTGTGCGCACGCATAATAGCGCGCACGTACATATACATATAAGGAAACATGAAAATAGCAATTATCGGATACGGAAAGATGGGCCACATGATCGAGGAAGTGGCTCTGCAACGCGGACATGAGATAGTATGTGTTATAGACAAGACCCCCTCCGGCTCCCTCCTAGAGGGGGAGAGAATGGTTTATTCCCCGGAAGATGGTTTTGAGAGTGAGGCGTTCAGGAGTGCGGATGTGGCGATTGAGTTCACTACGCCGGCTACGGCGGAAGGTAATATCCGCAAGGCGTGGGCGCAAGGAGTGCCGGTTGTCTCCGGCTCCACCGGGTGGGATGCCGCAGCGCTGATGGACGAAGACCGACGGACGCATGACAAACAAATGCTCGTGTGGAGTAGTAATTATTCTGTGGGAGTGAATATATTCTTTGAGTTAAACAAACTTCTGGCACAGAAGATGAAAGATCAGCCGCAATATACGCCTTCTATCAAGGAGATACACCATATTCATAAGCTCGACAAACCCTCCGGCACGGCAAAGACCCTTGCGGAACAAATCCGAGATACCGAGATACCGAAATATCGAAATATCGAAGATATTGAAATTGAGTCGATACGCGAGGGAGAAGTGCCTGGAACGCACGAAGTGAAATGGGACAGCGAGGAGGATACCCTCGTCATTACGCACATCGCCAAAGGGCGCAGAGGATTTGCCTTAGGAGCAGTACTGGCGGCAGAGAAATATATACAATAAAAATAGTTATTTGCTAAAATCACGGGATATATATTATAAATAATATATATAGCATAGGTAGGATACGTGATTACCTGGCAATGAATAGGTAATTGATTAGACATGAAAAGTTTTCAAAATAGAATTTCAGAAGTGCCGCGCGGCGGATGGGTTCGCGCAGGAGTGTGGAGCGCGCTGTATATAGCGTTTGTTATCTGGGTCGCATGGGGCGACTGGGCAAGTCTCGGGTGGCTGGTGCTGCTGCCGCTGATCGTCGATGCGTTCACCACCAAGTATATCAACTACAACTGGTGGCGGAAATACAAAGACACCAAGCCGGCGCTGTACACTTTGTTCAGTTGGATAGACGCGATTGTGTTTGCGCTGGTAGCGGTGTATTTTATCAATCTGTATATCTTCCAGAACTACCAGATCCCGAGTTCGAGTCTGGAGAAGAGTCTGCGTGTGGGTGATTTTCTGTACGTCAGCAAGATGGCTTATGGTGCGCGCGTGCCGCAGACGCCGCTGAGTATGCCTTTAGTACAACACACGATGCCGGCATGGCTTGGTGGCGGCAAGAGTTATCTGGATTGGCCGCACTGGGAGTACAAACGTCTCAAAGGTTGGACAAGTCCGCAGAAGGGCGATATTGTGGTATTCAATTTTCCGGCAGGCGATACCGTGTGTCTGAAGATGCAAAATCCGGATTATTACACGCTGAAACATTATTACGGCGAGGCGTTGATTAAGAGTCGCAAGGACGTATTCGGCGAGATTGTAACCCGTCCGGTGGACAGGCGGGAGAACTACGTGAAGCGTTGCGTGGGTGAGCCGGGAGACAGTCTGAAAATCGTGGACAACACGATTTTCACGAAGACAAAGACCCCCTCTATCCCCCTAAAGGGGGATGATCAGGCACTCTCCCCTGTAGGGGAGTTGGAGTGGTCTGGTGGTTGGATCCGTGAGCCGGAGAGAGAGGGGTTGCAGCTCAATTATCTGGTGCGGACGGACGGACATATCTTCACCGCCAAGTATCTGGAGAAAATCGGAATCAGCGTGGCAGACCGCGTGCAGATAGACCCGCAAACATGGCATTTTCCGCTGACAGCGGAGATGAAAAGCGAGTTGGCGAAGAACCCGCATGTGTCAGGCATCGCGGTAGAACCCGAGGAACGCGGCGGAGCCGTTTATCCGCTCGGTCATAACGACTGGACGCGGGACAACTACGGACCGATTTATATTCCGCGGAAAGGCGACAAGATTATGATTACCGAGGAAAATTATTGGGTTTATAAGCGTATCGCAGACGCCTACGAGTTCCAGCCGATGGCGATTGGCGAGGAGTATGAGTTTAAGATGGATTACTACTGGATGCAGGGCGATAACCGCCATAACTCCGCCGACAGCCGTTACTGGGGATTCGTGCCGGAGGATCATATCGTCGGTCGGCCGGTATTTATCTGGCTGAGTCTGGATAAAGACAAACACGGCATCCGCTGGGAGCGGTTGGGACGCAAAGCCACAGGCAGATGATGGTATTACCGATTGCATATATGGCACCGAAGGAGTGGTACAGAGCATATCTGGCGGCTCCGGAGGAAGTGGAGATCGAAGGGCTGGAGAGTTTTGAGAAACAGACCTGCAGGAATCGTTGCACGATTGGAAAAGGTATCATGCTGAGCGTTCCTGTGAAGAAAGTGGAGCACAAGCAGCTGACGCGGGACATTGAGATCAGTTATCAGAGCCGGTGGCAACACCAACATTGGATTTCGCTGGTATCGGCCTATAAACACACACCGTATTTTGACTACTACGAGGAGTTTTTCAAGCCGTTCTACGAGAAAGAGTACCGGTTTTTATGGGATTTCAACAGCGAGATACATGAGACGATCATGATGTTACTGAAAAACCTCTCCCCGACCCTCTCTTCCGGAGACGGAGAAAAATTTGCCTATCGGTGTACGGCGGATTGGAGAGGCGAAGAGTTGAACCGTTTTTTTGGAGACGGTAAAAGCATATTAGATGAATTATTTGAATATGGGCCGGAGACAACCGACCATTTGAGATGAAAGAGATTGATTGGAGTAAACTGAGTTTTCATTACACGGAGACGGACTACATTGTCCGCTCTGCCTGTAAAGACGGTGTATGGGAAGAACCATACGCCACGAAGGACAAGACCATCCAACTGCATGTCGCCTCTACAGGACTGCAGTACGGTCAGCAAGCTTTCGAGGGATTGAAAGCATTCCGGGGAGTGGACGGAAAAGTGCGTATTTTTCGGATGCAGGAGAACGCGAGACGCATGGCGAAAAGCGCAGAAGGGTTGATGATGACGCCTCCTCCCGAGGATATTTTCTGCCGCGCTATCGTGCTGGCTCTGAAAAAGAACATAGACTATCTGCCTCCGTACGAGACAGGAGCGACGCTTTATTTCCGTCCGATCCTGATAGCCACCACCCATGAGATTTCCGTGGCTCCGGGCAAGGACTGCGAACTGATCATCGTAGCCACTCCCATCGGCGCCTATTTTCCGGGGAAATTCCATTGCACACCGTTCATTGTGGAGCGCCACATAGATCGCGCGGCACCGTTCGGCACGGGTACATGGAAAGTAGGCGGCAACTACGGAGCGTCCTTCCGTGCCACCGAAGCGGCACATGCCCAAGGCTACGACTGCATGTTCACCGACGCAAAGACCCATAAGTATATCGACGAGTGCAGCGCAGCGAATTTTATAGGAATCCGGCGTGTCGCCGGTGGCAGCAAGCCATGCGGCGAGTACGAGTACCTGACCCCCCGTTCCTCAGCTATTCTGCCGAGTATCACGAACGACAGTCTGATTACGCTGGCAAAGGAAATGGGCATGAAAGTGACAAGGCGTCACATACGCGTCGAGGAGTTGGCTCAGATGGACGAAGCCGCAGCCTGCGGAACCGCCTGCGTCATCTCCCCTATCGGAAAAGTATATGACCCGGATAAAAACATCACTTACCATTTCGGCGACGAACCGGGTCCGGTACTGACGAAACTCTACCACGCGCTGAAGGATATTCAGTACGGGCGGGCGGAAGACAAGCACCACTGGTGTGATGTAATTGAGAATTGAGAATTCAAATTAAAACTTATATTTTATGTTTAAGAATCAACCCAAAGGATTGTTCGCGTTGGCGCTTGCCAACACAGGCGAACGCTTCGGCTACTACACGATGTTAGCCGTCTTTGCGCTATTCTTGCGCGCTAATTTCGGTTTGTCGGCCGATGCCGCCAGCCGTATTTATGCCGGATTTCTGGCATGTGTGTATTTCCTGCCGCTGATCGGCGGTATGATAGCCGATAAGATCGGTTACGGCAAGTGCGTCACGATCGGTATCTTCGTTATGTTCTTAGGTTATGTGTGTCTGGCGATCCCGATGGGCGGCGGTAGTGCCGCGATGGGTACCATGCTGCTGGCCTTACTGCTGATCTCGTTCGGTACGGGTCTGTTCAAAGGTAATCTGCAGGTCATGGTAGGAAACCTCTATGACGACCCGAAATATGCTGACCGCCGCGACGCCGCGTTCTCGCTGTTCTACATGGCGATTAACATCGGTGCCATGTTTGCTCCGACGGCGGCTGTGAAAATCATGGCATGGGCGCAAGACAGTTTAGGCTATTCGGTGAACGACAGTTACCATTTTGCTTTCATGGTAGCCTGCGCATCGCTGATACTGAGTATCGCTATCTACTACGCTTGCAGGCCTTGGTTCAAGCACGTGGAGAACACCGTTAAACAGGCTGCGCAGAACAACACAGAGGCAGTAGAGGAACTGACGCCGGAGCAGACGAAGAAACGTATTGTGGCACTGTGTCTTGTGTTTACGGTAGTGCTCTTTTTCTGGATGGCTTTCCACCAGAACGGTCTGACTCTCACGTTCTTCGCCGATGAGTTCGTGAACCCCGTTGTGACCGGCGCACAGACGATGGCGTTTGATATCTGGAATCTCGTTATGGTAGCCGTGTTGGTTTATTCGCTGTTTGGTATCTTCGGAGAAGGATCGGGCAAAGCCAAGATGATCTGGGGCGGTGTAGGCAGTGCTATGGTCGCCATCCTCGTTTACAAGTACCTCAACCACCCTGCGGAGTTGGGCATCGCTGCTCCTATCTTCCAGCAGTTCAACCCGTTCTACGTAGTGGCACTGACGCCGGTGAGCATGGCTATCTTCGGAGCGCTGGCGAAAAAAGGCAAAGAGCCTTCGGCGCCGCGTAAGATTGCTTATGGAATGTTGGTAGCTGCAGCCGCATATGTGCTGATGGCAGTTTGTTCGTTAGGTCTGCTTACTCCGGCTCAACAGGAGTTGGCACGCGTGACGGGCGATGCTACGTTCGTGAACGCAAATGTACTGATTTACACCTATCTGATTCTCACCTTCGGCGAGTTGCTGCTCAGTCCGATGGGTATCTCTTTTGTAAGCAAAGTAGCTCCTCCGAAATACAAGGGAATGATGATGGGCGGTTGGTTCGTAGCTACCGCCATCGGTAATTACCTTGTCCGTATCGGTGGTAAACTTTGGGGCGATATACCTTTGTGGATCGTTTGGTCCGTATTCGTAGGTGTCTGCCTCATCGCTGCCATCTTCATGTTCTCTATCATGAAAAAGTTGGAAGAAGCAACGAAATAATGTACGAAGGAATTTATGGAAGAGGTAATCAAATATTTTGAGTCTCTGGAGTCGCGCATAGCGGCTCAAGAGGCACTTCGTGAGTCTCTGGAGGCTCGTTTGGCTGCAGCAGAAGAGCGCTTGGCAGCTCAGAAAGAGCAGATTGCGGCGCTGCAGGCAGAGGTAACGGAGTTGCAGAACAGACCGTTGCCCGAGCCTCAGGTAGTGGAGAAGGTAGTAGAGAAAATCGTAGAGAAACCGGTGGTAGTAGCCGCGCCTGTTGCAGAGCCCGAGCCGGTTGTAGAGGAAGCTCCGAAGGTTGAGGAGCCGGAGGTCATCGCAGAGCCCGAGCCGGAGCCTGTCGCAGAGCCCGTTATAGAAGAGCAGGCATCGCCCAAGGCGGCTATCTACGGCAAAGCGGTGGACGACATCCGTCTGGCGATCTCGTTAGGCGACCGGTTCTTGTACCAACGCGAACTCTTCGGCCAGAACGCCGAACTGATGCAACGCACGCTGACCGAACTGAATGCCCTTCATTCGTTCGACGAGGCGATGAGTTATATCAGCCGCTTCGGCTGGGACACCGAGAGTAACAGTTACCAGCAGTTTATCGTCACCCTGCACAGAAGATTCGGATAAATGCTATATATCGTTCCTACACCGGTCGGCAATCTGCAGGACATGACGTTCCGCGCGATTGAGGTGCTCAAATCAGTCGATCTGATTTTAGCGGAAGACACCCGTACCAGCGGTATCTTGCTGCAGCACTACGATATCCGCACGCCGCTCAAGAGCCATCATAAGTTCAACGAGCATGAGACATCAGCGGACATCGTGGAGCGGCTCAAGGCGGGTGCTAACATCGCACTGATCTCCGATGCCGGTACGCCGGCTATCTCGGACCCGGGGTTCTTCCTCGTCCGGGCAGCCGCCGAAGCAGACATAGAGATCCAGTGTCTGCCCGGTGCAACAGCTTTCGTACCGGCACTGGTGGACAGCGGACTGCCGAACAACCACTTCTACTTCGAGGGCTTCCTGCCCCAGAAGAAAGGACGACAGACGCGGCTCAACTACCTCGCCGCGTTGGACGAGACGTTCATCGTCTATGAGTCGCCCTTCCGGCTCGTGAAGACGCTGGAGCAACTGGCGGCGGTCTGCGGCGCGGAGCGTAAAGCGTCCGTCACCCGCGAGATCAGCAAGGTGCATGAAGAAACCCTCCGCGGCACGCTCGACGAACTGATCAATCATTTTAAACAAACCCCGCCGAAAGGCGAAATAGTAATTTGTGTAGCAGGAAATGAGTGAGATGAAATCTTTGGCGAAGGACACCGCCATCTATGGGTTGAGTTCGATAATAGGCAAGTTCCTTAACTACCTGCTCGTGCCGCTGTACACCTACGTACTGGCGCGCACGGATGATTATGGGATTGTGACCAATCTCTATGCCTGGACCGCCCTCTTGCTGGTGATCCTGACGTATGGCATGGAGACGGGTTTCTTCCGGTTCGCCAACCGTGAGGGCTATGACCCCAAATCGGTGTACCGCACAGCCTACCTGACGCTTTTCTCCACGAGCGCGCTCTTTGTGCTGCTCGTAGTGCTCTTCCGACAGCCTTTGGCATCCGTTTTAGGCTACGCGAACCACTCCGAGTTCGTGGCGATGATGTTCGTGACGGTAGCCATCGACGCCTTTGCGTCTATTCCCTTTGCGCAACTGCGTAATCAGAAAAGACCTGTTCTCTTTGCGTCGCTGAAGCTCCTGTTCGTGGTGCTTAATATCGGATTTAATATCCTCTTCCTGGTGATATTGGGGCTGAACGATGTGTTTTATGTCTTCCTCTCCAACCTCCTGGCAACGACTATCCAGACTCTCTGTCTGCTGCCGTTCACGATGCCCAAGGGCGGTCATTTCGACCGTCCGGTGCTCGGGGAAATGCTGCGTTACTCGCTGCCGCTCTTGGTACTCGGCGTAGCCGGCATCATGAACCAGACGCTCGACCGCATTCTTTTCCCTTATCTCTATCCGGGCGAGGACGCGCAGGCGCAGTTAGGAATCTACGGCGCGTGCTTCAAGGTAGCGATGGTAATGATGATGTTCACCCAGGCTTTCCGCTATGCCTACGAGCCGTTCGTCTTCGCCAAGCACAAAGACCGCCACTCGGTAGAGGCGTACGCCGATGCGATGAAGTACTATATCATCTTCTCGTACCTTATCCTGTTAGGCGTCATTTTCTATCTGGATATCTTCCGGTATATTGTCTCCAGCGCTTATTGGGAGGGGCTGAAGATTGTTCCGGTGGTACTGTGGACGTACGTCTTCCAGGGCGTGTATTTCAATCTCTCGTTCTGGTACAAACTGACGGATGAGACCAAATGGGGCGCCTATTTCTCGCTCATCGGATTGGTGATCACGCTGGTGCTCCAGATCGTGGGAGTGCCGCGGATCGGTTACTGGGCGTCCTGCGGCAGCAGCCTCGTCTGCTACTTCGTGATCATGGTTCTCTCCTATGTCATCGGCCAGAAGAAAGCACCGATCCCTTACGACCTCAAGCGCATCTGCGGCTACACCATTCTGACGCTTGTTCTGCTGGCTGTTTATTATGTCATCCGCCTGAACACGGCCCTCAACATGTGGGTACAGATGGCTATCGGTACCGTATTGCTGATCATCTATCTGGCGGTTCTGACGAGAAAGGATTTTCCCCTCTCCGGTCTGCCGGTGGTAGGCAAGTACTTCAAGAAATAAATGAACCATACGGTGAAGCAGATCGTATGAACGAAGCGAATAAAGAAATAGTAAATGACCAAATAGTAAAATAATCTTATGTTTTCAGGAATCGTAGAAACAATGGCTCAGGTCGTCAAGATTGAGACCGAGCAAACGAATAAACATTTCACTCTCCGCAACCCGTTCGGCGAGCCGCTGTCTATCGACCAATCGATTGCCCATAACGGTGTCTGCCTCACGGTGGTGAAGATTGAGGGTGACCTCTATACCGTAACCGCCATGCAGGAAACCCTGCGTCTAACCAACCTCGACCTGCTGAAAGTCGGCGACTGGGTCAACGTGGAGCGCTCGATGCTGATGGGCGGACGTCTGGACGGACATATCGTTCAGGGCCACGTGGACCAGAAAGCCGTTTGTATTGACGCTCACGAGACGGACGGCAGTTGGTATTACCGGTTCGAATACGACTCTACCCGTGAGATGGTGGAGCGCGGATATTTCTGCGTGGATAAAGGTTCTGTCTCCATCAATGGTGTCAGCCTCACCGTCTGCGAACCCGACATCAACGGCGACAAGGGATATGTATCCGTATGTATCATCCCTTACACCGCGGAGAATACCAACTTCAAGTACATCAAAGAAGGTACGGTGGTGAATATCGAGTTCGACATACTCGGCAAATACATGGCGAGATACCTCTCGCAAATGAACCAAATGAGCAAATAAATGATTAAATAGTAAATGAATTTATGGACAAAATCAGTTATGCATTGGGCCTCTCGATGGGCCAGAATTTAATGAGTAGCGGCGTGGAGAGCCTGAACTATCAGGACCTCGCAGCCGGTATCGAAGATGTATTAACCCACCAGCAGCCTAAGATCTCCTATCAGGAGGCGCAACAGGTACTCAACACTTTCTTCCAGGAGTTGGAAGCCAAGGTAGCCGGTGCTGCTAAAGCTGAGGGCGAGAAGTTCCTCGCCGAGAATGCCAAACGCGAGGGTGTCAAAGTAACTCCCTCCGGTCTGCAGTACGAGATCCTGGAGCCGTCGCTGGGCCAGAAACCGAAGGCGACCGACACGGTGCGCGTACACTACGAGGGTACCCTCATCGACGGTACCGTTTTCGACAGTTCGTACCGCCGCGGCGAGTCAATCACCTTCCCGCTCAACGGCGTGATCAAGGGTTGGACCGAAGGACTGCAGTTGATGTCGATCGGCTCGAAGTATAAGTTCTTCATCCCTTATCAGTTGGCATACGGCGAGCGCGGTGCAGGCCAGTCTATCCCACCCTACGCAGCCCTCATTTTCACCGTCGAACTCCTCGGCATTGAATAACTCTCGATGCATCGACATATCGACATATCGAAAAATTAATAACAACTATTATGAAAAAAATAAGTATCATTTTGCTTGCCGCAGTGGCTATGATCTCCTGCGGTAACAGCTACAAGGCACAAGATGTCAAGATGGCCAACGAGGCCGATTCTGTTAACTACGCACTCGGTCTGCTGAACGGCCTGCAGATCAAGATGTATTACCTCGCTTCCGACAGCAGCGACGAGGCTGTGACTGAGTTCATCGACGCCCTCGACAAAGCGTATATGGACAAGGAGGAGCAGCTCAATGATATTGAGCAGGCGGGCCGTCAGATCGGCACTTCCGTCAAACTCTTCGAGACCAAGGGTCTGGCTGAGAACGAGGCGTGGACGCTGAACGAAAAAACCTTCCTGCAGGGTCTGGTCAACGCCCTCTACGAGGACACCACCGTTATGCCTGCCGCAGAGGCAGAGGCATTCCTCATGGCTTGCTATCAGTCGCAACGCGAACTGCCGGCCGGCAAAGTCGTTTATGCGAAGTGCCCGACTAAGGCTAAGACCATCGAACTGACCGATGCTATTGACTCTCTCAACTACGCCTTCGGTATGATGAACGGCGCACAGATCAAGAGTTATGTTCTCGCGCAGGACACTACCGGAAAGGGTATTGACCAGTTCATCGAGAATATCAACAAGGGTATGAAATCCTCTGTCCGCAACCCGCAGGTAGTAGCCATGGCGAAGAATATCGGTAAGGCTATCCGCGAGCAAGAGCCGGTGGGTCTGCTCGGCGTAGCCGGACTCGAGACCAACTACGATCTCATCAAACAGGGCTTCATCAACGGTCTCTACAACTACACCGAGCAGTTTGACCTCCAGACCGCTAACACCTACGTAGAGTCTGTTATCTCCCGCATGAAATACGGTGAGGCGAAAGAGGCAGGCGAGAAATTCCTGGCAGAGAACAAACTCCGCGAGGGCGTTCAGGAGACCGCTTCCGGTCTGCAGTACGAGGTGCTTGTAGCCGGTAAGGGTCCCAAACCGACCGCTGAGCAGACCGTCAAGGTGCACTACGAGGGTACCCTCATCGACGGTACCGTTTTCGACAGTTCCTACCAGCGCGGCGAGCCTATCGAGTTCCCGCTCAACGGCGTAATCAAGGGTTGGACCGAGGGTCTGCAACTCATGCCGGTTGGCTCCAAGTACAAACTCTATATCCCGTATAACTTAGGTTACGGCGAGCGCGGCGCAGGCCAGTCTATTCCGCCCTACGCTACCCTCATCTTCACCGTTGAGCTGCTGGAGATCAAGTAATGGGCGTCATCGCTAAGCAATCGATTCGTGGTACGATAGTGACCTATCTGGGCATCGCCGTAGGCGTGTTCACCACGTTCTTCGTGTTAACCCGTTTCCTCACAGCCGAGGAGATCGGGTTAACGCGAGTGCTTATCGATGCCGCTACACTCTTTATCGGGCTCGCGCAGCTGGGCACCTCCGCCTCTATCATCCGTTTCTACCCGTATTTTAAGGAGAGAGACAGCGAAAACGACCACGGTTTCTTCTTCTGGGCGCTCGTGGTGCCGTTGATCGGATTTACGGTCTTTGCGGTCATCTATTGGGCGTTTCGGGTTCCGTTGGGTAACTGGTTTGGCGACAAATCGCCACTCTTCGTGGAGTACTACTATTTCGTGCTCCCGCTGGCGTTCTTCATGCTCTACCAGACGATCTGCGAATCAACCTGCAATGTGCTCATGCACATCGTGGTGCCGAGAGCGGTGCGCGAACTCATCGTGCGGCTCGGGCTCCTGGTGCTCTACCTCCTATACGCTTTCCGCATCCTCTCGCTCGACGGTCTGGTCATCGGTATATGTCTCAACTACGCCCTCGCGGCGCTGATTAATATAGCGTACTTCTTCTCGCTCGTCCGCGTTAATCTGCGTCCGGATTATGAGTTCCTACGTGCGAACAAAGGTCTCGTCCGCCGGTATCTGTCCTACACGGGTTTTCTCCTACTATCGGCGTTGACCTCCGCTCTCGCGCCTACACTCTCCTCTTTCTTCGTTACCGCGAAAATGGGACTGGACAGCACCGGTATCTTTGCTATTGCTACCTACATGGCGGTCATGGTCTCTGTGCCGAACCGCTCCGTGTCGGCGATCGCCTCGCCTCAATTAGCGCGGGCTATCAAGGACCGGAACCGGGAGGAGTGCTCCCATCTCATCTCTCAGGTCACGCGGAACATGCTCCTCATCGGCGGGTTTATCCTGCTGGCGATGTGGGTCAATATAGACCTCATCTTCCGCATCCTTCCTAACGGTGAGATCTACGCTACGGCGAAAAACGTAGTGCTCATCTTGGGTGTCAGCCAACTGATCTTGGCTACATTCACTATCTGTTTCACGGCGCTGAACTACTCCCGGTTCTACGCCTTCAGTCTTCTCCTGTCGCTTACGCTGACTATCTCTTCGCTGCTGCTCAATAACTACCTCGTGCCGCTTTATGGCATGGATGGCGCGGCGATGAGCAATCTCCTTTCCTATGCCTTGTATATATCCCTCACGATAGCGACAGTCGTGCCCCTGTGCCGGATACGTATCATCGACAGGCGCTGGTGGTTAATCCTCCTGCTGCTCGTCATCCTCTTTGGTACAAACCAACTATGGTGCACTTATGCGCCATCCATGAGCCTCTGGCTCGATAGCCTTCTCCGTTCCCTCGTCCTCTTGGACGGAGGACTCTATATCGCTTATAAAGCCCAACTCTCCCCGGAGATCAATGACCAAATAGCCAAAACATTAAACATTAAACATTAAACATTAATCGTGCGTTATTTCATAACTTTTGCATACAACGGCACGCCTTTCCACGGCTCGCAGACGCAGCCGAACGGCAACACGGTGCAGGCAGAGATGGAAGCCGCTTTCGCGACCATCCTCCGTACCGCCGTGCCACTCACCTTCGCCGGGCGGACCGACGCAGGCGTGCATGCCGAAGCGATGGTAGCGCATTTCGATGTACCTAATGCCCTGCCCGCTAATTTCGGTGCACGGCTCAATAACCTCCTGCCGCCCGAGATCGCCATCCGCGACATCCGCCCCGTGACCGATACTGCCCATGCGCGGTTTGACGCTACCGAGCGCACCTATTACTACCGCATCACCACCCGCAAGGATCCTTTCCTTTATATTAATCACGCGCGCGTGGCACCCGGACTGGATTTTGAGGCGATGAATACAGCGGCGGCACTGCTGCTCGGCAAACAGGATTTTGCCTCTTTCTGCCGCACCCACACGGATGTCAAGACCACCCTCTGCGATGTGCACGAGGCGCAGTGGGTGCGCGTCAATGAGACGGAGGCGTATTTCGTCATCTCCGCCGACCGGTTCCTCCGGAATATGGTCAGAGCCGTCGTCGGAACCCTCTTTGAGGTCGGGAAAGGACGCATGACCGCACAGCAGTTCGCAGACATCATTGCTGCCAAAGACCGCTGCCGAGCCGGCCATTCAGCACCGGCAGAAGGTCTCAGTTTAGTTAACATCATTTATCCTTTAAATATCTACCAATCATGAGAAAATTCAATCTCTTGCTGCTTGCCGCAGCCGTACTGGGCGCTTGCACTACCGCGTCCGAGTATCAAACCACCGTGCAGAAGGACATTGACGCCCTCACCAAGTCGGCCTCCTTCAAGATGCCGAAAGTGCCGGTTCCCTCTTTTCCGGACCGCACCTACAATGTGCTGGACTACGGAGCGGACAACACTGGCGTAGCCCTCGCTACCGAGGCTATCCAGGGTGCTATTGACGCTTGTACCGCTGCCGGCGGAGGTACCGTCATCATCCCCGAGGGTATCTACACCACCGGACCGATCACCCTCAAGTCCAATGTCCGTCTCTACACCGAGAAGAACTCGTTCATCATCTTCTCCCACGACCTCGACCTCTATGAGATCTACGACGAGTGGTTCGAGGGTATTCCTACCAAGCGCTGCACCTCTCCGCTCAATGCCCTCAACGCAGAGAACATCGCCATCACCGGCCATGGTAGTTTCAATGGCAACGGCGATTGGTGGAGACCGCTCAAGAAATCCAAAGTAGCTCCCACCCAGTGGAAGAAACACCTCAAGGAGAAAGGCGGCATCGTCACCGAGAAAGATATATGGTATCCGGACTCCGCTTCGCTGCTCGCGCAGTCCTATTGCGTGGACCAGAACGTGCCCGTCATCACCGACGACTCCCTCTGGCAGGTCGTTAAATCCTTCCTCCGCCCCGTCATGCTCCATTTCGTGGGCTGTAAGAACATCCTCCTCGAGGGTGTGACGTTCGAGAACTCCCCGGCGTGGAACCTCCACCCCATGTGCTGCGAGAACCTCATCCTGCGCGACCTCAATGTCCGCAACCCCTGGTACAGCCAGAACGGCGACGGCGTGGATGTCGAGTCCTGCAAGAACGTAGTCATCAGCCGCTGTTCCTTCGACGTCGGCGATGACGCTATCTGTATGAAATCCGGTAAGGACAAACCCGGTCGCGACCGCGGTATTCCTACCGAGAATGTGGTAGTCGATGACTGCGTTGTCTATCATGGTCACGGCGGTTTTGTATGCGGTTCGGAGATGTCCGGCGGCATTAAGAATGTCGAGGTCCGCAACAATCTCTATATCGGTACTGACGTCGGTCTGCGTTTCAAATCCACCCGCGGCCGCGGTGGTGTGGTAGAGAACATCTACATCAATGGCGTCAACATGGTCAATATCCCCAACGAGGGTCTCTTGTTCGACCTCTTCTACGGCGGCAAGGGTGCCGGCGAGGAGACCGAGGAAGAACTGGCAGCCCGCATGAACGCAGAGGCACCCGCTGTAAGCGAGGAAACGCCTGCGTTCCGTAATATCGTCATCGAGAACGTCAAAGGTACGAATATCAAACGCGCCATCTATTTCAACGGCCTGCCGGAGATGAAGATCCGGAACGTCACCCTGCGTAATGTCACCATGAGCGCTACCGAGGGTGCCCTCTTCCGTCAGACCAACGGACTGGTCATCGACAATGTCAATATCCATGCGGAGAAAGGCGAAGCCTTCTCCCTCGCCCCGACTGTAGAGAATGTCACGATTAATAAATAATAGTATAAAGTCGAAAGACAAAAGACAAAAGACTCTTTCTTCTTTGAGCGTTAGCGGTCTTTTGACTTTGAACGTAGTGGTCTTGCTACTCGCGGGGTGCGCCCCGCGGGTAGCAACCTCATTCTGGAAAATCGGTACTCCGGCGGATAGTCTCCGCCCGGGCTACACGGTGATCCATGCCGAGGGCAAAACCCGCCACTGCTACCCCGTCACAGAATGGCATGATACCCTAAATCTCAATTCTCAAATTTCAAATTTCAAATCTCATGATACATATCATGAGCTTCACCACCATGGCGTAGCCGTGGAGTCCGAGCTCATGGCGTACCGCATCTATTTCGACAAGAAACAGACCATCGACCCCTATTGCAAACGCACGCCGCAGCTCGAACTGGCGCAGAGTTACTGGTACCCCAATGACAGTCTGCTCGCTGCCGGCTACGGCGATGATATCCTCCGCGTGAGCGGGACGGTAGGCGTCGGTTCCGTCAAGTTATGGAACGGCAAGCTTCGCCATATTGAGAACATCGCCTCCCGCACCCAGCGTATTGTCCGCCGGACCCGCAACGCCGCCACCATCGAGGTCGCCGTCAAAGGCTGGCAACCCATCTCCTCCCTTTCAGGGGAGGACGGGAGGGGTCTTGACCTCACCGTCCAATACACCCTCCGTGCCGGCCACCGCGACATGCGCTGCGACGTCTTCTGCTCTTCTCTCGGAGACTCACTCCCCTTCAGGGGAGGTCAGGAGGGACCGGCCCTCTGCACCGGCGTACAGTCCATCCCCGCAAAATCCGGTTTTAATTGGAATTCTATCTCCTCCCCTATAGGGGAGGATGGGAGGGGTCTTGTCCTTCAATTGCCTAACGGCGTTTTGCTGGCATCATGGGGCACAGATTGGCCTGTCAACGACTCCGCCAAGTACGCCAAAGAGACCGTCGGCCTCGCCGTCTTTATTCCCAAGGAGTACGCCGTTACCCTCGTCCACGACAAGCAGAACAACCTCTGCCTGCTACATCCCCTTCCCTTTAGGGAGGGGTCGGGGGTAGGTCTTCATTTCTACCTGACAGTAGTCGGTGCCACCAAAGAAAACCACCCCGTGGCAACAACTGCCGAGGAGTGGTATGCGTATTTAAAGAACTGGGCAAAAGGGTTAAAGTAATGCCATTTTAGTCCCACACTTGCGATAAATGTTTATAGTTTAGCACCCAGATATCTCCGACTGTATTTTCAAAATCTCCGGTATAAACAACTACTCTACGCGCTATCGGAGTACTCGTCCAATGCGGCAGTTTTTTTATACAGTTATCAAAGGATGGTTGGTATGTCATAGCGGATTTTACCTCAATGGCGTACAACTGTCCTTTTTCCTTCACCAAGATATCCACTTCGTTCTGATTACTATCTCGATAGAAGTACACATTTCCTTCTTTTCCCTGATTATAGCGGTGCTTAAGGCACTCCATAACTATCAGATTCTCGAAAATAGCACCACGCATTTTATCCAATTCCAATTGTTTGGGCGATTCTATATCCAGTAAATAGCAAGCTAAACCGGGGTCATTGAAATACAACTTTGGTGTTTTCACTACCCGTTTGGTGATGTTCTCGTAATAAGGGGGCAACAAGGTAATTAAATAAGAAGCCTGTAATACCGATAGCCAATGATTAATCGTATTTTTATCCACTCCTACCTCATTACCTATTTCCGTTGCGTTGAATAAGGAGCCTATGCGTGCAGCACATAACTTCATAAATTTCATGAACAGCATTTGGTCCTTTATCCTCAGCAAATCACGCACGTCTTTTTCCAGATAGGTTTTCACATAACTCGGATAAAACAATTTGGCGATGTTCTTTTGTGCACATATAGCCGGATACAAGCCGTCATATAACTGCTGATTCGCATCCTTATCCACATCTGGCTGCTCCGTTAAAGTCATCGGCAGTAATTCATATACTCCGGCACGCCCCGGTAACGATTCTGTCAATCCTTTTAGCAACTCCAAGTTACTACTTCCAGTTAACAAGAATCGTCTCTCAGGATGATTGTCCACTATCCCCTGTATATACTCCAATAGAGCCGGAACTTTCTGTACCTCATCAATGAACATGCCCTCCGGATGTTGATTCAAGAACGCTACAGGATCCTGCTCGGCGAATGCACGTATATGAATATCCTTCATACTATATTGCTTGTATTCCGGGAAAAGATGCTTGAGCAATGTCGATTTTCCGGACTGACGAGGACCGGTAACAGAGAGTACAGAGAAATACTGTGCTGCCTCTTGGAGCAGTGTTTCCATCTCGCGAGGAATGTACATAGGAGTAGTTGCCATAACTCTAATTTAAAATCTGGTGCAAAGGTACGAGATTTTTTTCATATATGCAAGAGTTAGAGGCATAAAAATTATGCAAATCGGGAGTTTAACTCACTTTTTGCATAAATAATAGCAGTCAATCCCGTGACCATCTCGCGACCATCTCACGACCACCGTGGACGTCACCGTCCCTTATCCACCATACTCTGCCGCCATCAGCAACGTCCATTGTCCGGCATAGTATGCCGGTTTTTCTCACTGTCCATTCATCTCCCCGCAAATCTCCTCTGCCATCTGGTTCATTGCAACACACTCTTCGCGTGTTATTTGTTGTTTTTTCTCTTCGTACTCCCATGGGCTGAGTATCAGCACTCTACCCTCAACCACCGCCTCAAACAGCGCATCCATCGGCTTGTAGTAGTCCCGAAATCCATTATCGGCTATATATACAAACGGCAACTTCTCGCGAAGCAACACATCCATTATCTCTTTCTCTTTGGGACTGATAAACGGCGATACCATCACTGTTCCTTCGCGCGCCGCCTTCACACATCCGTTCATATATTCGCTGAGTGCCTTACTATCCCCATGTTCCGCCGCTTCCACCATCACTCTCCGCACATGTACGGGGCTATACTGCCTTGCTTGCAACTGTTCCGCATTCCCCACACCGGCATATACTCGCCCGCCTATTTCTATCCCGCTCTGTACTCTGAAGTACCCCGGCTTCAAAATCATCGTTGCCAACCGCTGCGGGTTCAATTGCACATAGCGGATCATTGTTTTGAGTTGCCCTTTTCGCGATAACGGGCGGATAAATGGCATCTCCGTGAATATCTGCGAACAACGTTTATTGTCCCGCATAGTATGCGGGCAAACGGACGTTGCTTCATCTTCTCTTTCGATCTTTTTCACCCCTTGCCAGAAACCTTGCACTACTTTCTTTATGCTAATGTTCATAGACTGGGTAACATATAGGATGACATGCACATGGTTTGGCATCATTCTCAGTTGGATAATGCGAATCTCCGAATGTAGAACAGGGATCTCATCTACACAGTTTTTGACTTGGAATCCTAATGGGCTGAGTTCTACCACCGCCTTTGTCGGATCATTATCCGGTATCATCAGTTTTCCCAACAATGGCTTCCTGCTCGGCACAACCAGCGTCATATGATATATCCCGACACCTTTCCATGCTGTCCCCGGTTCTTGCCAATGCCATTGATTCTCATTTCCCATAAATTATCGTTTTCTATACATTCTCCGCCATACTCTGCCGCCATCAGCAACGTCCATTGTCCGGCATAGTATGCCGCCATCAGCAACGTCCATTGTCCGCCATCCTATGCCGCCATCAAGCACCGTCCCTTATCCGCCATCCTCTGCCGCCTCTTAGCAACGTCCATTGTCCGGCATAGTATGCCGCCTCTTAGCAACGTTCATTGTCCGGCATAGCATGCCGGTTTTTCTCACCGTCCCTTCTCCGCCATCCTCTGCCGCCTCTTAGCAATCCTCTGCCGCCTCTTAGCAACGTCCATTGTCCGGCATAGTATGCCGGTTTTTCTTCCACATAGCATACCCCACCGCCAGCAGCATTAGGAACACCATCGCGCCCCAGTTGAAATCTAGCGGACACCAACAATAACCGCTCTCTTCTGCGCAGTCACAGCCGTCCTTGAGCTCACATCCGCACGACTCACATATCCAACCACCTTTACCTAGGTTGAGCGATTCATCCCAAATATAATGGCAGTGCTCGCAATAGCCATCATCGCTAGCAGATGGTGGAGTATCCTTCGATTCTAGTCTCCTCACATTTCCTTTATGCCGATGCCCCGCTCCGCTATCGTAAGTGGTCACGCCGCCGGAAACGGCCGTTGCAGCCGTGTATATTCCCTTCACCGGATGGGCTACATTCATTGCCGTTGCCATACTCTGCACGGCATTCGCGCTACGCGTAGCACCCATGGTCGATGCCGATGAAACGGAACCCATCGTAGCTACCGGAGCCTGCGCCAAGCCATCTGTAGCAGCAGAATTATGCGGCGAACTCATTGTATAAATGACTCCTTGCCCTGCGCCTCTATACGGCGATGCATAACTCACCGCCCCTGCGCTCACCGCGCATAGTATCCCTAATAATATGAATAGTACCTTATCTGTCGCATTAAATTGTTTTTGTTCTATAGTCACCGCACGCGCATTCCCGTTGCATCATACAGCACACCGTTCTTCAGAATATACAGCTTGTCATCCTTGATGAACTTATGCACCTTTGTACCGCCCTCGGAGGAAGCCTCCTCTACGCCTGTAGCGATCTCCGGAGCCTCAGCCTCGATGATGATGAACCGTCCCGTAATCTCGCTATTCGGCTCAGCGAAGAACGTGTACATACCGCCCTCGCGGATCTCCACTTTCTCTTCCGCCTCGATATCCCAAAGCACCAGATTATTCTTGCTTCCGGTATAGTTGAGCATCATCGTATATGCTTCTTCGCTTCCCGTGCGTACACCTACACGCGTTCCTATTATACTATTGGTTGCATCTACAGCTAAATGCTCATCACCTTCCACCGCAAAAATATTAAATCCTCCTGCGGGCATATAATGCGCATCATAGCCGTTCTCATAATCAGTTGAGAAGTCTTCACGCTCCAATATCTGCATTTTGCTCAACTGACCGGAGGTCTCAAGAGTGATAGAAAGCGCCTCCATCTCACTCTGATTAGCTCGCTTGTTCACGCGCATTGCTGTATTACCCGTCACACCGTAATTTGCTGCCCATACAACTTTGGTATAGTCGATACGCAGCGATGCGTTTGCAGTTGTTTTAACGAAGAATCCTTGCATTGCCGGAATAACGCTCGGGTAAGTACCTCCGGCATAATCTGTTCCTGCTAATCCCATCGGAATCGCAATATACGTACCGGCCTCTCCATCTACAGCAGAGGTATTACCTGTGTTAAACAGATAGATTGTTGCATCTATTCCAGCGGCAAGATCTGCTTGCATCCTTTGAATATCAATCGGAGCCGCAAAACTATTGGCCAATAGGTTCCATCCCGGCATAGCAGATGCATCTGTATAAGTCAACGGAATGTCAACGGCAGTATTATCATGTAAATGTCCATTGAACTCAATCAGCAAACCGTCTTCCTCATAGTCTTGAGTTGTGGCATAGCCTGTGAACGGTTCTAAGATAAGTCTCTTACGATTATTTTGCCATTCTCCGTTTCCTTCCGACCAGTTATATATCCATCCGGCTATTACATTCTTCGCTTTTATACTTTCAGCAATCGGATAGCCGATATACTGCATATTCATAGAAGCAGTAGCTCCCAACGTGTAATCTGTATATGCTGTACTATACATCTCCACCGTCGCTTCCGGCATTGCGCCTGTGTACTCCGGCGAGATACGCAGGTAACCTGTCTGACCTTTGGTTGCCCCTTCCGTTCCGGCTTGCAGTTTCAGGTTGTCCTTCGTTGCGCCGGTTATACCGCCTGCGCCTACCGTCAAGCCACCATTCGGAGCTATATGTACAACCGCTTCGCCTTCTATAGACATACTCATTACCTCAATTTCTTCATCTACAATCAGATTGCCCTGCACTCTAACT
>CAJOCN010000002.1:0-13464 GCA_905233255.1 Paludibacteraceae bacterium | reverse complement strand
TGTACAACCGCTTCGCCTTCTATAGACATACTCATTACCTCAATTTCTTCATCTACAATCAGATTGCCCTGCACTCTAACTGCATCAATAGCGGCAGGTCGCACATTGTGCTCCCAGTTGCTTACGGTCTCCCAATCCTTGTCGGTGGAACTATTGTTGAATATACAGGTACGCGTCACATGTATTGTACTGGTACTCCATACCGATGCCTCATGATCGTCTCCGGACGCCACACATGCTTGTACTTCATAATCGCCGCCTTCTGTTGCCCAGAAATATCCATCCTCCAAATGTGCATTCGCATAATCCTCTTTCAAACGATAAGAATAGGTGAAATCATCCGCCGGGTCGGTCATCGTGAACAACGCACCCGAACCCACACGTACATCCAAAGTCTGTTTAGCAGACTCACTAAGCGTAGCGTCCAAATTAGCGTTGTGAGGTGTCGGAGCTTTCGGGGTAACGGTATATTCTATCACTATATTCTTGATATAGAAATCCCAATCCATGTTGCTCGTGCTATTGCAAATAACAGGTACTCCGGAAGAGAAATTTGCCGTAGAATCAAATTTAGCATAATCGTCTTCAAAACTCGAAGTCGCGGCTGTTCCGACAGGCTTAATCATCTCGTTTGCAAATTCGACTTGCGCTTTCAGATGATTATTCGTAAAGGGCGTAGCTGCCCATGTATTATATGCTTTCGACCAAAAGGCGATTCGCGTTACTTGGATTTGGCAATCGGAATTTGTGGGTTCCCATGTGAAGGAATACTCGCGTGTGCCTTGACCAAAATCACTCGCCAATGCGTAACCGTCATCAACTAAAGCTGTTCTATAGTAATAGATAGATGTTGCTCCACTAAACGTAAATGTAGCGTGATCTCCTTTTATAACTATTTTACCATCCTTAGTCACATCGTCAGTGCTATTTGCGGATGTAACATATTGCGTCCAATGTGCCAATAACGTGATATCAGCCGTCGGAGTATAGGAAGCACCCGCATTACCAATGAAGTTTTCGTTCTCATCGTACCAACCGGCAAAGACATATCCGCTTCTTGTCGGAGTCGGCAGAGTAACAGATTCACCTGTCCACTTAGCATAAAGATTAAATATTCCGTTGGGAGTAGAGGTGAGATTATTAACTGACTCTCCATCTAACAAAGCGACATCACTATCTGCTGCTATCGCCCAGCCCTCAAAGGTATAATCGGTAGTAGATGAAGCTATACCGCAGGAACCGCTATTAGCATCATAAGTCACTGTGTATCCATCACGAGTGTAAGTATTTGAAGTCAAGTTCTGAGCTGTACCATAAACGAAGTTTTGATCACTCATCGATCCATTACCACCATTCGCATTAAAACGCACCTTGTACAAGGAAACCCACTTAGCATAGAGATTAACCGTTCCACCAGCCGTAGTAGTTAAGTTAATCACACTTTGCGCGTTGGTATAGGTCGTACCTGATCCATCTGCGTTAGTAGTCCATCCCGCGAATTGATAACCATCCCTTGTAAACGCATTCGACGTCAAGTTCTGTGCAGTACCACAAACAAAGTTCTGATCGCTCATCGAACCACTACCGCCATTCGCATTGAAGTGTACCTTGTAGTTTGATACGATGGTATAGGTAACAGCTATAGTACCGACGTGAATAAGAACGGAACTGTTGCTACTCTCAGGATAAATAGGAACGCTCCCATTATTACCAAGAGATAAATCTTGAGAATTAGCGGTCGTATAACTTGAGCCTCGAATATTATCACTCTTTTTTGTTCCGATAGTAATATAAGATGCACTCAGAGCAGTAGTACCGCGGGCTTCAACTGACACTTTCGTCACATTAATGGTATAACCGTTTTCCACACGCCATGAGACTGTATGCGTATAATGCTTCTGCATTAATATGTGGCCGGACCATTTCTCCAAACCTAAGTCTCCTCTTCCGGTTAGTTTGAATATCACATGATTGCCCGCCCAAGTAACGGTATCAGCATCTTCATCCACATTATTCCAATTGTTTGTACCACCTTCGGTAATTGTTCCGGTATAAATCGCTTTACGAATCTTTAGACTCCATAACGTACGCCAACAATTAGCGCCACCTGCTCTAAAACGAAAACGCACAGCGTATCTCGCCGGGTGACTAGCGGAAATAGCATCGCTTACCGAGCCGTCATTCGCATAAGGCTTGGTATTAAATGACTCATAATTGATTCCGTCCAGAGAATATTCTACAATCATCCACTCAGTTCCTGCTCCGTAATATACATTGTATGTATAGGAAATCTGATCAATACCTACGGGATTACTGAAGATGGGGGTCTCATATACCAATTGACCATTTTCGGTATTACCGGCCGGATCCATGCCATCTGCTTTTGAAAAAGCGTACTCATCTCCCCAAACCTCACTATTCCACGGTAGCAAATAAGGGTAAAATCGGTCTAACCGTTAGAGATAAGTTAGATATACGTTGGATATTCGTTGGTTGTTGTACCGACGACACCCTAACCGCACTATACGAACCCTTATGAAAAATTTGCATGACCAACTTGACCAACTTGACCAACTTGACCAAGTTGCTAAAAATTTGCATGGCAAAAGTGGCAAAAGTGGCAAAAATCTGCTTTGCACTATTTGCACTATTTGCACTTTCTGCAAAAATTTGCATGAGACTTTTGAGACTTTTGAGACTCTTGAGACTTTTGAGATTTTCACCCCAAATCCCTTCTCTCTGCTCATTAATATTCTTTTTCATACTAATATTCTTCATACCAATATTTTTCATACCAATATTCCTTTCCACCCTCCCGGGATATTTATCCATCTTGTGGTGCCATTTGGGCATTTCAAGTTGACTTTGTCTTTTAGGTTTATGTCTTTTGAACCTTCTCTCCCTTTAGGGTCGTGGATCAGTAGTTAAAACTATCTGGGAGTTCACTCACAAGGAGTTTTAAGTACTCATCCGCGCAGAAGCAAAGCTTCAAAGGATTCAAAAGGGTTTTGTTTGTTTTTTTCTTTTATATCAATCTTTTTTTGTAAGAAAGGTATCACAAATTGTGATTCCCTATTGATTACCTGATTCTTATTGTGCTATCAACTGTTTCAGTTCTTCTTTACTGGGCATATATGTCATATATTTTGCCGCGTATATTTGGTTTTCTCCCTCCGGCAAAGTATATTCTACCACAGAGTCATTTTTATCTGCACACAATACAATGCCAATAGGAGGATTATCACCCGGATTCATCAATTCACGTGTATAATAATTGACATACATCTGCATTTGGCCCAAATCCTGGTGGGTCAATCTATCTGCTTTCAAATCAATCAGCACATAACACCGTGCCAATATATTGTAAAACACGAGATCTATATAATAATGCTCATTATCAAACGATATTCTTTTCTGACGTGCTACAAAAGTAAATCCTTTTCCTAATTCCAGTAAGAAGTGCTGTAGTTTACTTATCAACGCTTGCTCTAAATCTGACTCAAGGAAATGCTCACCTTGACTAATTCCCAAAAACTCCAACACATACGGATCTCTGATTATTTCTTTTGGTTCCAATGTCTTTGGTGTAGATTGTTGAATTTCCGACCGCACTGCATCTTTGTCCTTACTGGATAACAACCGCTCGTAGTACATAGTATTGATTTGGCGCTCCAACTGCCGTACGCTCCATTGCTCGGAGATACATTCATTGATATAGAACTCCCGCGCAGCTGCATCTTTCACCTTGATAACCAAACGTATATGCGACCAATTTAATTTGTCACACACCGTGTGATAAATTGGAAACTCTTGATAGAATTGGCGCATATATCGCAAATTCGTTGCATTAAAACCTGTTCCGAACTCACTTTGAAGCTGGTGCGCCAAGTCATTTATTAAGTTTTTGTCATATTCAGCCCGTTGCGCGCCACCTTGCTCATACTCCACTATATATTTGCCAATCTGCCAATATGCGTGAACTATCTGCGAATTAACCTCACGGACAATATTATGCTTGGCGGTATTGAGCACATTGCGTATTTCCGATAGCAACTCATTCTTTTGAGTTTCTACATCCGTGTTATATGCCTGAATTTCTTTATTATTCATTTTCGTATCTTTCCTGTCTTGTTTTGTCCCGTTGAGGACGATTCTTAATCTTCGTCCCATATTACGCCTTTTGCAAACTCAACTTTGCAGAATGTCCTATTTTTAAGATTGATAGCGCATTTTCTAAGTCGTAGTATTCAAAATCGGGTGCAAAATTAATATTTTCAATTGGAATACGCAAATTTTTCACCCCTCGCGCGTGCGATTATTAATAAGGTGTAGTCGTTTCTTAACAATTAACATGTTTCTTATGTTGTAAAACATATATTATTTCGTATCTTCTTCTTTTTCAGAAAATTATACTAATAATACCTCTCCGCGGAACTTATATTAATTTATTTTTCTTTATACTACAACTTTTATTATAACCGAAAACGCCAAAAACAGCGTAGTATAACGTACTCACTGCTACACCCGCATTGCGAAGCAGTTTTCGATTACTTTTTAAATACGTTTTCGGTTACTTATAATTGCTATTTTCTCCGCAAAAGCGGTATTATCTTTATTTTTTTCTACTTTTATTTGCGTATGTCAAAAAAAAGCCGTAACTTTGCAGCAGATTTAGTCATACCGAAAGCATATAGCATGAACCGCACAATATTCGTGATAATGGTATTAGTTTTGTCGTCGGCCTTCTCGCCGGCTCTTGCTGCGGTTATTACACATAATTTCGATGACAAGTTCAAAGCCCGACCAATGGAGTTGTCTTTCTATGCCGAAAACACTAAAGCCACAACCAATGACGGCTACACCTACACTTGCAGCGGAAATGCTGAATTTGGCATAGACGGCGGTTACTTATACCTGCTCATGCCTAAAAGCGGCGATGATTTCATTCTCTCGCCTGCCATCACAGATTTAGCAGAGATACTGCTTTATTACTCGCCATTTACCAGTCCCCCATACCCGAACTACCACATCCAGGTGTATATATCGTCCGATGGTTCGTCTTGGGGCGATCCGCTTCCTGCTGCACGATTAACTAAAGCTGATATCAAATCGGTCAAAGTGCTCATTCCCAAGGGCACGCATTATGTCCGGATCAGGCATACGGATAATACAGCCATCAAAATCCAGCAAATAACTTATACTACCTCCGATTGTAATTGTTTCCAATATATCCCTGAATGAAAGTAGCGAACGACATATTGATCCCCGAGCTGGCACGGCTGCTGGAGGAGGAAAAAGAGGTGCGTTTCACGCCCTCCGGCAACAGCATGCGCCCGTTCATTGAGGGCGGTGTGGACTCCGTGGTGATCGCCCCGCTTCACCGCTCACCGCGGGTGGGAGATATCATCCTGGCGCGGGCTATTGCCGCAAGCGGACATACCGCGTATGTGCTCCACCGTCTGGTGCGCACGGAGCGCGATGAGAACGGCGAGGATGCGTATATCCTCATGGGCGACGGCAACCTCGAGGGCGAGGAGGTTTGCTCACGCGCGGACATCATCGGTCGTGTGGTTGCCATCGAGCGCCCCGACGGCAAACAGAAATATCTCTCCCGCGGTAGACTTTGGTACGCCCTCCGCCCCTGCCGCAAATGGCTTCTGAAAATTTACAGGCATACCAGATGTGCTTAATTAATTACTAAATACAATGAAAACGATTGAAGGATTCAAACTCCGTAAGTTAGGTAACGAATATATCTTAATAGGCGAGTCTATGGCGCTCATCAATTTCAATAAGATGATCACCCTCAACGAGACCGCTGCTTTCCTCTGGCAAAAGGCGGAGGAACTCACCCGTACCCATGGTTCGTTCGATGCTGCCGATTTGTGCAAGGCGCTTTGTGACGAGTACGAAGTCTCGCCCGCGCAAGCGATGACCGACATCGATGCCACCCTTTCTTCCTGGCTCTCCACCGCCATCATCGAGCCGTAAACCAAAATGGCAACTTTTTGACGCAAAAGGGGGAAAAATTGTTTTTTTCTCCTTTTTTCTTGCCAAAATGTAGTATCTTTGCATCCGAATTTGCAAACCACATATAGCAAAACGCTATTATATAAACCAATCTTTTGTTTAACTAAAACCAATTACCATGAAAAAATTATTCACATTAGCCGCTGCCGTATTGGCAAGCTTCAGCCTCTGGGCAGCAGTGGAAGATCTTAGCTTCAGCGAGCCGACAGCTCTGCCGGACGATTATGTCTATTCCACTAACCAAACGCCGTCTATTGTAACGACAGCGGACAAATCTTGTATCTTTGTATCCAACGGCGGTGGAGGACAAGTTGAGGCTGGATGCTTCACAGAAGAGGGGTTTGACGCTTCCAAAGGCAAACGCTGGATGGGCTTTGAGACAGACGAGGAATGCACATTGGTAATCAATGTCTATTCTAACAGCAAGATCTTCACGCTCTACAAATCCGATGGAAGTGCGTACGCCACGTTCCAAAACACGGCTAAGGCGTGGGAGGACTGGACGATCACTAAGCTGCCGGCGGAAAAATATATCCTGACTGCCGGTAGTTCGCAGTGCTATGTTTCTGCTATGACGTTCACCGGGACAGGCGTTCCTCCTACCGAGCCGGTGGCTAACGTGACTATCGCGGGTGCAGAGGAGGGGTACACTGGTGCCGCTATCAAGTACACCGCTGCCACCGATGTAAAAGCCAATGCCTACAAATGGTTTGTGAACGGTGTCGAGCAGACTGGCGAGACGGCGAAGACCTTTACCTTCACCCCTGCCGTAGAGGGTACTTATTCCATCTCCGCTGCTGCGAAGAATGACAACAACGCTGATTTCGTTGCCTCCAACTCCATCAGCCTCGTCGTAACCGCTGCGCCTATTACCGACACCTATATCTGGAGAGCCGGTTCAGGCTACGCCGGTTGTGTCGATGCCCCGGATGCAAAGGCTAACGCCAACCAGGCTTCTACCGATCTGGAGCACTCTACCGCTACCTTCGAGGGTGTTGGGTCTATGACCCGTCCTTCTGTAGCCGGAACCGAGGTCGTCCTGACCTTCCTTGCCAAAGAGGGTTACGGCATCGCCTCTGTCTGCGCTTATGGCAAACTGGAAGAGGCTGCCGGTGCGCAGTACTCCTGGGACGGCACCAACTGGGAAACCCTGGAGGCTTATTCCGAGCAAGCCAGGACTTTTGAGGCTCCGGAAGGTACTATTCCGGCTTCCTTCACCATCAAATACACTGGCGCCGATCCGGACAAAGGCGGTCTGTGGTGGCGGAATGCCCTGCTCACTTTCGTAGAGCGTCCGGCAGCCGTCATCTCGTATGACGCCAACGGCGGTGCGGGAGAGATGGAGTCTACGACAGGCACGGTAGCTGAGAACGCGTTTACCGCTCCGGAGGGTAAGGAGTTCGACGTATGGAACACAGCGGCAGACGGATCCGGCGTTACCTACTACGCAAAGGATTATATCAACTCCGATGTCACCCTCTACGCTATCTGGCGTCCTGAGGGAGCACAGAACACGGACGCTACCCTCTCTGCACTCTCTGTGGCAGGTTATACCCTCTCACCGGCTTTCGATGCCGACATACATGAATATACGATCACTAAGCCTTACGGTGCAGCCAACCCGGAACTCTCTGCCGTTACCGCTGAGACACATGACCGCAAGGCTACCGGCGCTGTCATCTCCAACTTAGAGAACGGATTCTCTATCGTCGTTACGGCGGAGGATCCCAGTGCTTATCTCACGTACACCATCTCTATTCTCGAGGCAGAGGCTAAGAAAGACCTCCTGGAGGCTACGTTCTCCAACGGCGTTCACGGTTACATCAATGCCGGTACCATCACCGTACCGTATCTCGCAGGAGAGGGACTGCCTACTTTCGTAGAGGCACACTGCTGGAACGCTGACTCGCTGCCTGTTCCTCCGACTGCAGGTATGGTGGACGACAAACTCGTCGTTACAGGCGCAGATGGTAAGCTCGCTGAGTACTCAATCGAATACGTGGCTCTCAACCCTGCAGCACTTGACAAAGACTCCACTTATACCTTCGACACAACCGCTGTTGTTCAGCCCTCGTACATCTACTCCGTCTATGGATGGGATGCGGGCAAGGGCGTCAAGTTCTCGAAAGACGTAGAGGAGTCCAACAACAAACGTATCTCTCTGGGTAAGGACCGTATCTGCATGGCGCTTCCGGCAGCCAAATATGTGTACCTGACCAGCGGTTCCGCCAACAGCCGGCCGGTGAAGATTCTGATCAACGGCGTGCCGAGCGCGGTTGCCAAGACGGCTGAGCAGAATGAGGACATCATTCTTCCGCTCGACGAGACGAAGCCGAACTTCCTCGTCATCGAGTCCGACGGAAACAACGGAGACGCAGGTTTCACCCGGATCCGACTCACAGACCAGGCTATCACCTACGCCGTTAATCTGGCTCAGACCGAGAACGGAACCATCAGTTTCGGTTTGGTTGGTGCTACCGGACGCTTCGAACCCGGCATAATTGTTCCGCTGGTGGTTACGCCGGCAGAAGGTTACAAAGTAGAGGCTGTGAAGTACAACGACGGCGAGGACCATGCAATCGAGGCGGTTGAGGGCGTATATTCCTTCACGATGCCCGATACCGATGTAGAGGTAACCGCCACCTTCGTTGAGGACGGCGAGCCTATCGAGCCGCAACCGTCAGATGCATTCGCCATCACCATCAATGCCGGTGAGCACGGTAGTGCTAACGCAGACCATGCTACTGCGGAGGCAGGAGACCGGATCGAACTGACCATCACTCCGGACGAGGGATACCGCGTGGACGAAGTACTGGTCAACGGCGTGGGTCTGATGCCCGAGAATGGCGTTTACTCCTTCACGATGCCGGCGCAAGCGGTAGTGGTAAGCGTCACCTTCGAGCTCATACCTGCTGAGCCGCAAGAGGGCCTCAACGACATTGACGCCGCTGCCAAGGTCATCGAGAAGAACGGCAAGGTTTACAATATTATCGGATCGGTTATCCGCTAATCCAAGCCTAATCCATCCCTTCCCTGCAAGGAAGGGCACATGGCAGCTCCGCAGCAATGCGGGGCTGTTTTTTTGCAGTCGGCTTCCGGTAGGTGAAGAAAATTATACTAATTATACCGCTCCTTTCTCCGCGTAAGCGGTATAATCTTTATTTTTTTCTACTTTTTTTTGCATATATCATTTTTTTGTTGTAACTTTGCAGCGGAATTGGAAAACCAATAAAAGGCAATAACTTTTAGGAGCAAACTATCACCATTATGGAACAACACCCTTACACAAAAGAAGAATTAAGAACCAGCGTAGAAGAAGGGACACGCCAAGTGGAAGAGGGGCGATACTACACCGACGCCCAGGTAAATAGGATGTTAGATCATCACTATCGACAATTGGCATGATGCAGATTATTTGGTCAGAACGAGCCTTCACCCGTCGCCAGGCCATAGAAGATTATATTCTTTATTCATTCGGGTATGAAGCATATGCATCATACAGAGAAGAGATTGAGGAATGGAAGAATAATCTTCAGAGCAACCCTTATTTAGGTTCTGTAGAACCATTACTTGATGGAATGCGTAAAGAGTATCGCAGTTTTGTAATTGGACGGCTGACAAAATGCATCTATTACATTGAGGACAATTACATTGTGTTTGTAGATTGGTGGGATGTGCGCAGATCCATTCAGACTTTAAGATCTGGGCTTTAGATTTCAAATTTTTGTTGTAACTTTGCAGCGGAATTGGAAAGACTATATAAATTAACCTTTTTTATCTAACGGAAAATCTAACAAGTATAACTATTATACTTTTTATTAACTAACATTATTAACTAAAATCAAAGTATCATGAAGAAATTATTTTCTTTATTCGCTGCAATTCTATTTGCAGCAAGCATGATGGCTGCAGTCGTAAGCGGGACGGCTTATGACGTGAAAACTGCCGCTTCCGTGCCAGAGGACTGGACTGCGAACGGAGATTATTCCACATCCGGAGGTGGTTTCTTTAAGATTACCGAGAGCACGAGTTATCTCCAGACAGACGAGTTCTGTCAAAACGGGATTTCATCAATTGTTATCAAAGCTCGTAAATTCGGTACTGTTACTGGAGGAAAAGAAGTCCTTACTATTGAATGGATTGAGACCGGAAGTGATACACCCGTGGAATTAGGAACTGTATCACCTACTTCTACATCCTTAAACAATTGTGAATTAAGTAATCCTGCATCTATAGCAGGAAATAAATCCGGTGTGATTAAAATTTACTCAAAAAACGCAAGTTCAGGCGGTGGAGCAGGTGTCCAAACTGTTACTATTACTTATACATCAGGCACTTGTGGAGCCATTGAGCCTCACACCGTTTCTTTCTCTACCGGCGCAGGTAATCCTGCTGTAGAGGCTATTACTGAGACCGAAGGCGGCGCAGGTATCACTCTTCCTGCAGGTCCTGCTCCCACATGCACGAACTGGGCATTTGCCGGTTGGGCAACTGCTGCTGTTGCTGCAGAGACCACTACCGCTCCTACTCTCTTGGCAGCCGGCGCTACATACAAACCGGCTGAGGATGTTACGCTCTATGCTGTATATAAGCGTACAGAAGAAAGCGGCGAAATTGGTTTTGTGAAATACGAGAAAGTAACTGAAGATCCTGAAGATTGGAGTGGCATTTATCTATTAGCCGCAAACACTTCTGGCGATATTTACTACACATTTACAGGTCAGAATGGAACCAATTCATATGGTGCTTCAGAAAACTACACTCCTGGAACAACAGAAAAAACCGATTGGGAAGTAACTATTGCAAAAACCACAAACGGATATTCTATTTATCACACTTCTAGTGGCAAATATTTAGGATTGACTGGCAGTGGGAACAACTTGAATTTCAATGCTTCATTCTCTGCGAATAATTACGAATGGGTCCTCTCTGCTGCAAACGGTGCGCAATCATACGCCTACAACACAAGATTTATTGAGTGCAACACATCTTCGTCTTATAGAGTTGCGTGCTATACTTCTTCACAAAAACGTTTTTACTTGTATAAACGTATCGAAGATGCAATAGCAACCTACTACTACATCTCCGCTCCTACTTGCGAGCCGGTAGATCCTGTAGTTGAGCCGACTGTTAAGACCGTATATTGCAAGGTAGCTCAAGATTGGTGGAAAGTAGACGGCGCAGCTGTAGGTATCTACGCATTCAAGGGCGAAACTGTAAAGAATGCTGCATGGCCCGGTGTTCGTATGACGGCTGTAGAAGGTGAGACCAACCTCTGGAAAGCAGACATTGACACTGCTAAGTATGAAAAAATCATCTTTGTTCGCGTTAGCGGTACAGGTGACATTGCTGACTATGGAGCACAAACAGAGGATCTGGCTGTTCCCGCAGACAAAGATCTCTACACCATCACTTCTACTACTGCTCAATGGAGCAATCAGGGTAACAAAGTTACCGGTGATTGGTCCGTTTATAAAGCAGGCGACGATCCTGTTGTAGAGGAACCCGCTGTAATTAAGCTCCACGGTGACTTCACCGGCGGATGGGCTAATACCGATGCCTTTACACTCTCTGAGGACAAGAAGACCGCTACCCTCAAACTGACCCTCAATAAGGGTAACTATAATTTCGGTATGCGTATCGGCGCTGACGATAACTGGACTTCTAACGGCGTGGCATTCACCCGTGAAAACAAATCGGCTGCTGTTGCTGCCGGCACAGGCAACCTCACGTTAGCTGCTGACACCAAGGGTGACTATACTTTCACTTGGACATATGCTACCAACACCCTCGCTATTGACTTCCCGGAATACGTAGAGACCCTGCCGGAAATGCAGATTGCCGGCGCATGGAATGTAGAGAACAATGCTTGGGTTATGAATGCAATGACCGCCGCTGAAGACAAGAAGACTGCTTCTTATGAAGTGGAACTGAAAGCCGGCGACTATGAGTTCAAGATGATTAAAGACGGTGATTGGCTCGCAAAGGCTAATGAAGGAAACGCTTACGGTCTCCACCGCGAGTGGACAGGTGTTGCTGGTGTTGTTGACAAAAATACCTCCGAGAACCTAAAACTCACGGCTGACGTAGATGGCAAATATACCTTCGTTTGGACCTTCGCAAACGACTCCCTTGGTGTCCTTTTCCCGGAGAAACCGCTGGAGGAAGTAACAGTCGGTATCTGGAAAGTAACGGCTGAGACATCAGCCGAGGCAGGAGCTGTACATGTAAACAACAGCCTCTTGAAGATTGCCGGTGTATATGCAACAACGGTAGACGGCGCTTCTTATACCTATGGCAAGGAAGCCTTTACGCACACCATGCAAATCCGCAATGCGGCTTATCCGTCGAATGATAATCTGAACGGAACCGAGCAAAGTGGTAGCACCTCTTTGATCCTTACGGCTAACGACGATGTAGACGTAACGCTCTTCTACGTTCGCCAAACCGGAAATCAGAATGAGAACGACAGCAAGGATGTTATCCTGTACGATCAGGCAGACCTTTCCAAACTGACTGGTACGTTTAAAATGGAGCCTGCGGCTAATGAAGGTTATTTCCTGACGACCAAGAAACTCTCTCTCGTAAAAGGTCACGTTTATACGCTCTCTGCTAAGGGTACTACGATTAAACTGTCGGGTATCAAATTTGCTGAGGCAGGTTATATAGAATGTGAAGACGGCCCGTACGCCATCCTCGTAAACGGCAAGGATGTAGAGGAAACCATTGCCGGTGAGGAGTTCGAAGGCTACAAGCAGCACGTAGCTTATCTCTCTCTCACGAAGGGTGACAGCATCCAACTCATCAACACCAGCTGCGGCGCTACTTGGCTCCCCGCTATCGAAGAGGGGGGCATGTCCGCTCACTTCAAGAAAGGACTTAACGCAGCTACTATCGACACCACCGGTTGCTTCGACCTCTATATCAAGATGAAAGAGGGCGATGACAAGATTTTCATCGGCGCAGGTATCTGCGCAGGCGATACCGTTCGTTATTACATCGCAGGCGAAGGCGAAGGCCTTGATTGGACCAATAAGATCGCTTCCAAGCAAGACACTACCGTTCTGGACCTCAAGGCTGGTGACTACAAACTGAAAGTGGTAGTAGGCGAAGGCGAAGGGGCTCAATGGAAGGGCTTTGAGGCTCTGACAGACACTGCTGCCGGTCTGAAACCGTCGGATTCTCAGGGAGACCATGACATCGCTTTCACCCTCAAAGAGGACGGCGCTGTAACTATCGTTTATAACGACACCGTCTTCACCGTAACCGGCAACTTCTACGTACGCGTACCTGAATATAAGGACTTGTACCTCGTTCCGGGCGTATGGGCAGAGAAAGACGCCAAAATCGCCGCATGGATTTATACCAAGAAAGAAGGTCATGAGATGGAGGACCAGTGGACTGCGTTCTTCGCTCCGAAGGCAGAAGGCAACG
>CAJOCN010000001.1 GCA_905233255.1 Paludibacteraceae bacterium | reverse complement strand
GCCGGGCATAATAATACTATTGATTCCGATTACACAATCTTTTCCTATGTACGTATCTGTTTTGAGCGCGCGACAATGGTCATGTGCCATTACAAATGCTCCATTCAAGATCCATGTGCCATCGCCGATATGTATGCCTTTGGGGTTGATGGATTTGTCTAAATGTGCTTTATGTGAGATGCGAACTCTTTTACCTAAATCCATTCCATAGGCATGTCTAAGAAACGAAGGGTAGGCATCGCTAATTATGTTCCATAATTTACTTCGTAGACTCATATTAAATCTCCATCAATTCGGGTATAACTAAGTTTTTTACATTCAGTAGCATGGTGCCCCAACTAAGTCCAAGACCGAACGAAGAACATAGCAAACGATGCGGCTTGTCCTGCTGTAGTTGTTCACGCAGACGGGTAACCATCAATCCCGGCACACTGGCTCCTCCTGTGTTGCCGAATGACTCCAAGTTGTAGGGTACTTTCTCAACAGGAAGTTTCAGCTTCTTGACCAAACGGTCAACAATCAGTTTGTTAGCCTGATGAATCAGGTAATAATCAATATCGTTCTCACGGTCAATACCTAATTCCTCGATGATATTGGCTACCGTCTTTGCCGGCTTACTGATTGCGAAAGTGAATACTGCCATTCCGTCAATCAGCGTATCTTTCGGCGCACGGAGAATACCGTTGCCGAAGTCTTCTTGAACGAATGATTCCGGTGTCAAGGGATGGCGGAAACCTCCGTGAGGTGTCATCAATGCCTTGTACCCGCTTCCCTGTGTATGGAAATCTATAAGAATAGGCTCCGCAGTAGTGTCATACTCCAAAGCTACTGCCGTTCCCATATCCCCGAAGAGCGGTACACGGCTTTTGTCTTGCATCGAACCCATGCGTAATGCGGTATCGCCAATGAGAACAAGAGCGCGCTTGATGTTGCCATTAGACAGCATATTGCCGGCAACATTCATCGCGTACATACATCCGCAACAACCCATAGGAATATCCAAACAGAAACAATCTTCTGATAATCCAAGACGATCTTGGAGCAAGCACGAAGTCGGCGGAGTAGGGTGAAAATCAGCTGTTACCGACTCAAAGACCAGCATGTCTATACTCTCTTTTTCCCATCCTAATTCAGCAATCAGTTTCTCTGCTGCAGCTTGGCACATATCTGATGCGCAGAGAGTATCCGGACCTAAACGGCGCTCACGGATACCAACAGTATTGTTAAAGACCTCAGCTCCTTCTTTGTCAAAGAACGAGAAATCTTCGGTATGAACAACCTCTTTAGGTACGCACGCACTCACGCCGCGCACAGAAACATTATGTATATTCCAACGAGCCATGATTATAATTCGATTCCGTTTTTAGCCAAGATATCTTTCCCTGCATTATAACTGGTACAAGCCATAATATCCTCGGGGTCCAACATCAAGTCAAATGTCTCTTCCATCAAAGAAATAATATTCAGTTGATGTACAGAGTCCCATTCGGAAACTGTTTCCTTGCAGTATTTGTCTCCTAACTGAGTAATATCAGCACTGAATACTTGTACAAAAATGTCGTTATACTTTTCTAAATTGGTCATATTATTTATTTGTTTTCGAGTTTGCTATACAATTTTTTGCCGGCTTCATTCTTCGGGATCTCTGCAATAACCCGAATCTCGAACGAGGTAGCGACGATATGGGTTTTTTCTACGAGTGCGTCTTTGACGGATTGCATTTTGGCGGCATCGGTGATATAGACAATCATCTTCTCGTCCGTGCCGACACACGCACTTTCGGTTTGGCAGTCAGAGGCAATGATTTGTTCACATTCATCCAATCCGACACGCATACCGAAGAGTTTGAGAAAGCGCCCCATGCGTCCTACGATATAATAGCAGCCGTCTTCGTCGAAATAAGCCAAGTCTCCGGTGCGGATGAATCCATGCCGCTCATCGCCTAAAGTGAGGTCTTCCAGACAGCGTGCATAACCAAGCGTCACGTTTTTGCCACGGTAGCACATCTCGCCCTCGGTATGAGGCGTAGTAATCGGGTTACCTTCCGCATCAATGAGGCTTAACTCGCCATTAGGAACAGCAATACCGATACTGCCGACTTTCTCTACCGCCCATTTGGCTGGTAACCATGCCATGCGTGCGGAACACTCCGATTGACCGTAAGTGGCAATCCAGCGTTTGCCGTTGTCGCGACAGTACTCTGCGAACTTGAGGTTCAGCCCCCTTTCCATCTTTCCGCCGCCTTGAGTCAGTAACTCCAAAGCCGGCAGATCCATGCGGAAGAACCGCATCAGGTTCAGTATCTGGAAGGAGTAGGGCACGCCGGTAAACGAAGTGGCCGCTTCCTCTTTGATGAATTTCCAGAAAACAGGGTCGGTCATGTTTCTGCCTGTGATGAGCACTGTAGCACCCACCTTGAAATGGCTGAAAACCATAGACAATCCCAGCGGACGATCTGTTTCTTTCAGTTCAAAGAACGTGCTGATATTCAGTCCTGCCGCCTCGATGTTCTCATATTTATGCCGAACCAGTTTGGGGCTACCGGTGCTTCCTGATGTAGGGAGCAAGTGGGATAGCTCCGGATAGAGCTGCGCAATCGGGTTTGCCGTGCGGGTCAGTGTACCGTTTTGCCAGATATATGCCGGTTTGTAGGTCTCCAGCAGATTTTGATAGAGCGTTTCTTCGGTCTTGACATTCAGGATCAGTGGCACTAACTTGCGACTGATGAGAGAAGCCATCACCCATTCTATGCAATTTACATTGTTTTCCACCAACATGAAACACAGTGCCCGTTGGGGCACATGTGCTTCAATGTCTGTCAGTTTTCCGCCTTCGCTATCAATCGCCGCCAAGCGATGGGCGTCAATATGTTCTAATCCTAATAGCATTTTTATATGGATGCGCAACCGTCCACGCCTAAGATATGTCCCGAGATATAACTTGCCCTGTCGCTGGCTAAGAACGAGCAGGCATTGGCAATGTCTTCGGGTGTGCCGAGACGCCCCAATGCAATGCGACTGATTCGCTCGTCAATCTTCTCTCCGTTGGCCTCGTATAGTTCGGCAAAACGTTCTGTTTTGACGATACCGGGCGCAACGGCATTGACGCGGATACCCTGCGAAGCCAACTCTTTGGCTGCGGATTTGGTCAGCGCAATGATAGCGCCTTTGGTAGCAGAGTAGGCTACTTGTCCCGGTGAACCGAGCACAGCAGTTACAGAAGCAATGTTCACGATACTTCCGCCTCCGTTACGCGCCATCAGACGGCTAACCAACTGAATCAACTCCAGTACGGCAATCACATTGATGCGGAACATCAGTTCGGTCTCGTCGCGCATAATCATACCTATCTTGTGGTTGAAAACCACGCCGGCATTGTTGACCAGCACATCTATCCGTCCTTCAGCTTTGAAGACCTGCATCATAGCCGTTTTGACAGCAGCGGCATCGGTTAAATCGAAAGAAAGATAGTGAATCTTCAAATCTTCAAATTCCTGAATCTTCGAATCCTCTAATTTCTGCCGGTCGCAGGCATAAACGATTGCACCATCCTCTGCAAAGCGGCGTGCTATCTCACGTCCGATACCTTGTGCCGCACCGGTGATGATGCATATTTTATCCTCTAATAATCGTTCCATAAAATATCAACTGTCAACTATCAATTATCAACTATAATAACGTTCTACCGCCATCAATAGTAATACTTGTGCCCGTTACCCACTTTGTGGCATCCGAGAGCAGATATACGGCAGCTTGTGCCACTTCTTCCGGTTTACCATAGCGATGTAGAGGGTACGTTGCCAAATCTTTGGCTAAATCTTCTTCTGTCATCGTTTGGTTTTGGAGGAGGTTTGTCTCAATTCTGCCTGGGCAAATAGTATTACATCTAATCTTTTTGCCGGATAATTCAAGTGCCGCGTATTTTGCAAAACTGCTTAATGCGCTCTTGGAACTGCCATACAGCGATAGTGCAGTAGCGGTATTACCATTTCCGGAAATTGAAGATATGAACACGAGCGAAGCCTCCGAATGCAGTTTGCGTTTCTTGGATAACATTTTAGTCAATAGGACAGGTGCCGTGTAATTTGTAGCAAAAATGGATTGTACATCCTTCTCGCTTAGTACTTGAATTGGTTTTAACATGCTTATTCCTGCGGCATAAACAACTCCGTCTAATTCTGGTATCTGCTCTACTATCAGCTTTATCTCATCCTCGTTGGTCAGGTCAGCAACGATATACTGATGTTCTCCGTTATCTAATTGGTGCAATGTTTCTTTTAACCGTTCTTCGTTACGTGCGGTTAAAATAACCGTTGCACCCATTTTAGAACACTCAATAGCGGTAGCCCTACCGATGCCGGAAGAGGCACCAGTCACCAAAATAGTCTTACCTGCAAGCGAGAAAGGATTGTACATGTTTGTTAAAGTTTGCTTTGGACGAGGTCAAATAACTCTTGTACGGTATTGGTCTTGCGCATCTCCTCCGGAGGTAAAACAATGCCATACTCCTCATCAACCATGGTGATGACTAATAATGCAACCAATGAACTCCATTCTTCCAGTTGGCGGAAATTGGTCTCGGGGGTTAAATCAGTGTGCAACTCATCAAACTGCTCTGCAAAATGCTCAATAAATTCTTTTATATCCATATCTGTATTATTTTAATTACATTAATCGTTTCGCCGGATTACCCATTACGGTAGTTCCGCTTTTGACGCGGCGGATGACGAAACTGCATGCAGCCACGCGTGAGTTACTCTCTACTGTCACATTGTGGCTGATCATGGCACCGGTATGAATATCAGATTCATCGTCCACGATAGTCCCACCTACCAATGTCACATGGGTATCAATTCTATTCCAGTCGCCGATTCGGCTGTCATGCCCAATAACAGTGTAGGATTGTATGAGATTATATTTACCTACATGTACATCCGCTCCTAATGTCGTAAATGCTCCTATCACAGAGCCTTCTCCTACTTGTACATTGGTGCCGATACGTGCGGTATTATGAATCATCGTGAGGAATTGACCACCTTTGGCAATAATCTCCTCCATACATTTGCGCCGTGCGCCTCCACCTATAGAGCATACAAACACCTCATCTGCTTGGGGCTGATAATCACTAATAGTGCACAGCATAGGGGGATAGTTTTCAAAACTATCTAATGCTGACAGGTTATCGTCGATAAAACCTTTGATCACATATTCCGTTCCATAGCCGATGCTTTCTCGTGCCATGTCATAGAATGTGCGTCCCATTCCCCCAGCTCCTATGATTATTAATTGTTTCATTTTCGTGGGTCTCAAAAATTATGCAAAGATACTAATTTTTTTTGATATATGCAAGAAAAATCTTCTAATTTATTGTAATTATATGGTGTTTGGCTAAAACATCTTCAAAAATTCTCGTTAATTGCTTTGCAATAACTTTAGAAGAGAAACGTGCTTGGCAATTATCTGCAATAGCTTTTCTATCATATTCTTGATAATGATGGAACATGTATTTTATTGCCTCGGCTAATTTCTCAACGTTATCCACTGGAACAAGCAAGCCATCTTTATCTGTAACGAATTCTTCCGGTCCACCACAAGGTGTTGCTATTACAGGAAGACCGCATGCCATTGCTTCGATATATACGACACCGAATGTTTCACTTCGGGATGGGAGAACAAAGATATCGCTCTGTTGATAAATAGCAACAATTTCTTCCTTGGATTTTTGACCGGCAAGTGTGATGTTGTCTTGTAAGTTATTTTGATCAATCTGTTGTTGTAAGTGAGATTTTTCTTCGCCAGAACCAATGATATTGAGGTGCCATTGTTCATTTGGCAATTGTGCTTTTGCAAAGGCTTGGATAAGTAAATCATATCCTTTGCGGTGTATTAGGCTACCAGTAGTGACAAAGTTTAAAACAGAAAAAGACATAGATCGTTCGTAGGAAAACACATCTCCAACCATGTTATTCACGACGCAAGCATTTATACCAAAGCGTTTATACAATGTTTTTTGCAAAGACTGAGATACGGCAATCACTTTGTCAGCATATTGATATGATCCAGCCATTTTTAAAATATGTTCGGATAAGTTCTCTTTCTGCAAATCCGACCAATGTTCTATGGCAACCAGAGGGATGTTATATTTGTTTCTAAGAAATGTTGATTCGTATGTACAGAATAGATAATGAGTGTATAATATATCAGGCTTCCCTACTTCATGAACGGCTTTTAAGTATAACTTTTCTAATTGCCAAATTCGTAGTTGATATGCAAATTTTTCACCTCCAAGTTTAGCGATAACATGCGGGAGTAAAAATGAGTTGTAAGTATGTACGTCATTGGTAATAAATTTAGAAGTTCCAATTTTGCGAAAATATAGCCGAAATCTACTATCTACGCTTAAATATACAACTTTATGACCCAACGCGGCCAAAGCTTTAGCTTGGTCGAATTCAAAACATCCCCATTGCGGTTCTTTCTTAGTGGGAGTTCCGCGTGCAATGATAAAAATGGTCATATTATATATTTATTGCATTATACACATTTAAATACATGTCTTTTACTACGTATTCCCAAGATTTATTTCCTTCGGAATAATCTCGATGTATCTTTCTAGAGAACTCAAGTAGCAATTCGGGGTGCTCAATCATTTTGCATATACTTCTGCCAATTCTTCAATATTACGTGGGGCAACAATAAGTCCATATTCTCCATTTACAACCATTTCAGGAAGACCTCCAGTGCGAGTGACTAAGCAAGGCTTATCAAAAGCATAAACAAAATAATCACTTATTGATGCACCATATAAAATAGCATCGTTAATCCATCCCAGCCATAGCAATGCTGTTCTTAGTATCGATGTCTTGCCAATATAGGCATCTTTCATTTGATAAAAAACGATTGAAAATGTAATTGATATTCATATTATATTAATTATTTTGTTTGTCTATCATTATGTCTCGAAGATTATCTTTTTCTGCGTGCAAATCTGTTTGAAAATAAGAAACATAAGCACCAGTATTATTCTTGCAATTATATATAAAACTGCTATATGTGATGAATAGTGAGAATATAATTGTAGTATATGATGTGAGTTGAACAAGTGAATGTTTACGTGTCTGATATAGATAGGATAGTGCATATGCCCAAATAACAAAATGTGTATGGCTAAAATAAACAATTATTCGTCCAAGCATCATACTACCAATGAAAAGGTAACTCATACATGTACCAATAATAAACAAATCATAAATAATGTTTAATAAACTGCTATTGAAAAATGATTTAATTTTACTGCTATTAAGTATAATAACAATTGTTGCCGCAAGATTAAGAATACGTGTTATTCCAATTTTGCTATTTACGACCATCTCATCAGCTATCTCAATATAATTTTCATATCCCAGCATAATTATAGCATTGTCAAATATATGTAATATGTTTTGCCATTGAATTATAAAAGATCCTAAAAAACATATAAGAACGAATAGTACTTCAATAGCAGGCTTGTTGAATATGCTTTTTCTCCTAATCCACAAGAAGTAGAGAGGAAATAGCAATATAGCAGATTTGTGAAAAGTTAATGCCAGTAAACAACAAATCAAATATTTAAGAAGTTTATTATCGCGAATATATTTAACGGAAAACAAAAATATACAAAAAGCTATTTCATGTCTCATAATATTCATGAAACTATACATACATAAACCCGAAAAAATGAGTACCGCATATATATATGGCAAAATGTTATTTTCTTCATTGAATGTTTTATAAATTAAAAATATTTGGATGAATGCCAGTATAGAAAATAGAACATATACTGGTGCTTCGAAAAAATGGCATACATACAAGATTATAGAAAATCCCAATTCATAACGCTCGTTTTCAATCAGTTCTCTTAACGAGCTATATGTATTTTGGGTTTCTTCGTATATTTCTACATAGTTATTGTAGTCAACGCCGACCCCATAACGAAGTCCAAAGACCAAGGTAAATAGCAGGATAGGTAACGATCCCCACAATTTCGCTTGTTTAGATGGGCTTGTAGAACGCAATGCGCAATAACTCATCAACAATGCGAGAAGTGTATATACTATGACAGTTTGAATATATAACATTTGTTTTTATCTTCCAAAGTGAACAATGTTGTAAAATATGACTAAGCAATTCGGTGAAATACGAAAAAATATAGATTCCAACCAAAAATAGGGATTAAAACTATGGTGCATAAATCTATATATATCCGATTTATATTTATTTAAAAATCCGACGTAATCTTTGAGGGCATTATTGTCTTTATTTATTCTGATTATAGATAGAGAGTTATTGATTAGTTGTCCGATAATAGTACCAAAAATTGGAAGAAACTGATCCTCTTTCACTATGTTCTTAAAGAATGAAATATGGTTTTTAATAATTATGGTCATGTCCACGGCCCTTTTAACAGAGGGAGTGTGCATAATGGAAGATGCGTTGCGCAATTCATAGTAATACACAGGAGTAGTATGGAATCCAACCCGATTAGCATAGAAAAAAGCTCTTGGTGTAAATTCCATATCTTCATGATAAATATGTGGATAGAAAGACAAGTTATAGGTATTTAAAAATGATCTTTTATACAAAGTAAATTGAACAGGATAACAATACAGATATTTCTTGAGCAGTTCTTTACCTGTAGTTATGTCAGAATCTTTGTCCTTATAACTATGGGGGACGACTTGTTTATCGTGATAAACCTTTATCATTGGGATTTGTAAAGCATCCAAGTCTCCATTTTTTAAACGAGATGTAATTTCATTTAAACAATTATGTTTGATCCAATCATCCGAATCAATAAACCAGACATATTCTCCGTGCGCATTTCGTAAGCCTGCGTTTCGAGCTTCAGAGAGACCTTTGTTTTCTTGCTCTATGATATGAATATTTGTGTTATTTTGAGCGTATTTATTAACGATGTCCATACTATTATCCGGGGTTCCGTCATTTACCATCACTAACTCATACTCACTCTTGGACAAGTCTTGATTGAGACATGATTCGATGCATCGTGCAATGTATTGTTCGACGTTATATATTGGTATGATAATAGATAAAAGCATATTATTCTCTCCCTAAAACAAATTTACATATTCGTTCGGCACTATTGCCATCGTGGTGATAATTAAAAAGTTGGTGTATATATTTTCTCTTTTCGCTATATAAATCTCTTCCCTCTAATGTATCCTTTAATGCATTTAATAATTGATTAGCATCTTTTACAATATGTCCTGCAGCAATACATTCTATAGGCTGGTAGGACAATCCTCTTAATTGTTCATATTTGTCTAAATCGTAGAAATTAAAGATAACCGGTTTGTCGCGATGTAAAAAATCAAAATATGTAGATGTATAATCAGTAATTAAGATATCAGTTTCAGCCATCAATTTATATAGATTGCATACGAACGGAATATCTCGGTAGTTAATCAAGCGTTTTGACGTACTATCAATTATACATGATTCTTCTTGCCAAGGATGAAGTTTAAATATTAAAACAGCTTCATTATTTTCCAATAAATTATTAATATTAAGCATAAAGTTACTATCAATCGGGAAGCCGAAAATGTTATGTTTTTCACTATCCCTCGACTCGTAATCCCGATAAGTAGGCGTAAATAAAATGATTTTTTTGATTTTCATTTGCACAGATTGTTCCAATTGCTGAAAAATATTACTATTGGTTGATTGGTAAAAAATGTCGTTACGAGGAAATCCCAATACTCGGTGTCGATTCCAATATAACCCTTTATCCGCACATTGTATGTGTGATGATATCTTTGATGTTGTGATTTGAAAAGAATATGAATGATTATAATAATTTCTCAACATGTCAATTCTTCTATCATCGAGATGTAAATCGTCACTTTTGAAAGGTGTAAAATATCCTAATGATGTTACAACCTGCTTTTTTAGTTTAGATGTAAAATTATAATATATATCAGATGTAAAAGCATATTTACAACGATAGAATGCCAACAATTGTTTAAATGTCGGTTGGGTATTTTGAGCATATATAAAAATACATTTTATGCTCGGATTAATCTTGTGGCAATAATCTATGTATTCTACTTCTTTTGTCTTATCATAATGTAAAATATAAAACGTATAACCATTATATTGCTTGTGCGTTAGCATATAATTGATTAGGCATAACGTGTTATCGGCTTGATAATTGATAACATCATAATGATCATGTCTACAATTGTGATGTGGGAGAAAGAATATATTTCTCTCATTCTTAGGCATGAGCAAATTTACTATATGCAAACAAGGATGCAATATGTTTAATGATATGAATTGTCTTACATTCATAACTTAGATTTTATGATGTTTATAGTTTCATGTAGTGCTTCTAAATGGAATAGCATAGCCATTAGATAGTAAGACGCCATTCCTACCAATATGCCGATAATTAACTGCAATATCATAGAAGAAATAATAAAATGAACACAATAAACAATCGCTCCCATGATAATAGCGAGGAGCAGATACGGTAAAACCATACGCATTTGACGGAAATAAGATAATTCCGGTAACATCCGACCAGTGTAATAAGAATTAATATATACTGAAATAAGAGAGTATATAACTCGTCCTATACAAACTGCGATAATTCCGAATGGTAATGATGCAAAAAGGATGGTGATTGATATAATACGCTTGATGATTTCTAACCGTAGGATTAATCCACTTTTTCCCTTTACCAATAATATATTAGTGTTAATTTTGCACATTGGATCCCACATCCAGTCGATGCATAATAATTGAAGAATCAATACCATACCCACCCATTTTTCGGTAAAGAGAACAACAATGAACGGTTGTGCAAGTACGGCAAATCCAATCATAAGTGGAAAGACAACAAAACTGGACATAATAAGAAATTTTTTGTATGCCGTAGCAAGTTTTAAATCGTCGTTCTTAAAATTTACCAATGTCGGGTATGAAACTCGCGACATGATGAAGGCCAAATTATTCGTGGGAAATCTAACCAATTGGTCTGCTTTGCTATAGTGCCCCAAATCCGTTGCTGCAAATTTCTTTCCAATAACGAGTGTATATAAGTTGTCGTATATGGTTCCCAATAAATTTGTGATGAGCAATTTGAACCCAAATGAAAACATACCTTTGAAAGAATCGGTCGAAAACCGTAGCGAAGGAATCCAGCGGACAAAATAGCACAATAAAAGAGTTTGAATAGTAAAATTGGAGAGAGATTGCCATACAAGAGCCCAAACGCCTTGCCCATAATATGCAGCAGTAATTCCTATCACTCCGGAAATAACGGCAGCCGTGAAAGACACTTTGGCTTGTGTGCGAAAATCAATATTAATTACTAATTGCGTGCGATGAATAATTGTAATCGAGGATATGAGTAATGATAAAGAAAAAATGCGTGTCACAGATGTTAAAAGCGGCATGTCATAAAATGTGGCTATGAACGGAGCTGAAAAATATAAAATCCCATATACAGCACACGCAACAATGATATTAAAATAAAATACGGTTGAGTAATCGTCTTGATTACGATCAGTTTTTTGAATTAATGCATTAGAAAAACCACTATCTATTAAAGAACGTGCAATAGCTATAAAAATGGCTAACATTGCTATTATACCATAATCGGAAGGCAGTAACAAACGAGCCATAAGAAGTTCAATTAAAAATTGGACTCCTTGTGTAGAAAAGCGCTCTATGCCACTCCACAGCACTCCGCTTATTGTTTTTTTCTTTAAATTGTTTTCCGGCATTTATAAATGTTTGATACTGAATTGGTCTAAAGCTTGCTCGAACACCTCGAAGAATGCTATAATATCCGGTTCATCAATCGCACCTAAAGCACAAAGGCGGAATGTGTTTGATGTGCTGATCTTACCGGGATAGATAGTAAAACCATGCTCATAGCAATAATCATGCACTTTTTCAAAGCTCCAATTGGGATCATCTGGATATTTGACGGAAACAACCAATCCTGATTCGATCTTTCTGTCAATAACCGTTTCCAACCCCAATTTATCAACACCGTGATGGATAGCCTCATAGACACGACGATGTCGTGCAAACTTAGCGTCTTCTCCCTCTGCGAAATACTCTTTCAGAGCTTGAATGGTTGCATAAATAGTTTGTACAGGAGGTGTAAAATGCATCTCTCCTGTTTTCTCGAAATATTCATATTGCAGATACAAGTTCGTATAATACGAGCGAGTGGGGTAGTTCTTCGACGCACGGATAATATCTTCTCTGCCTATGATATATGACAGACCGGACATCGCCATCAGACCTTTTTGAGCAGATGCCATACAAAAATCGATATTGTCCTTTACTACATCAACAGGAATCATTCCTAATGAAGAAGTGGTGTCGCTTACAAAGATTGCTCCGTACTTATGCGCCAATGCTCCTATTTCCCGAATCGGGTTAAGCACCCCGGTTCCTGTCTCATGGTGGCAGCAATATACCATAGCCACATCCGGATTTTCCTGCAGAGTGCGTTCAACATCCGCTAAATCAGGTTGCTCAAAAACGGATGATTTCAAGTCAATATAAGGCAAATGGTACATCTGACACACTTCTACCGCACGAGAATTATATGCGCCATTATTTACTACAAGCACTTTTTTGTTCTCGGGAAGTAATGAGTTGATGCATATATCAATATTTATCGTTCCTGAACCACAAAACAAGACTGCTGTGTATTGGTCCGCTGGGGCATGAGCCACTTTCAGCAAATCATTCCGCAGCCCTTTCATAAGACCGGCGAACTCCTTCTCACGCGGGCATATATCCGGTACTACTTGCGCCATTTTTACTGTATCGGTCGTAGTGGACGGTCCCGGGTTTAATAATATATTTCGTTTAATATTCATTTCTGTAATTCTTTCATTAACGATTCTTTATTTTGTTGCGGAGTGGTAGTCGGGCGACCGAGATCTTTGCGGTTGCCTTTGCGGACATTGATATTGATCAGACTCACGCCCTCTATCTCCGTATGATTCACATGTTTCATAGCGGATATCAGCGATTCTCGGGAATCGACACTTACTACATCAGCATAACCAACAGCCTTGGCAATATTCTCTACATCTATCTTCTGCCCGACAGTGGGTTGCCCACCCACCGAGTCATGTGCGCCATTATTGAAGACGATATGTACAAGGTTCTTAGGATTGTAATCTGCAATAATTGCCATTCCTCCCATATGCATGAGTAAAGCGCCATCTCCATCAAAAACAATCACACGTCTGTCTGTTTTTTGGAGTGCGATGCCTAAAGCAATCTGCGAAGCATGCCCCATACTTCCCACTGTCAAGAAATCATGTGCATGTCCTTGTCCTTTTGATTCGCGGTATTCGAAGAGCTCACGGCTGATCATACCTGTTGTGGAAACAATGATATCATCCTCATGCAGTTGATCGACAACAATCTGTATAGCTTCCTCGCGGGCTAAAGACCAATCTTGTAGTACCTGATTTTGCAGTTTGTATTCGTCAAATGTTCCTTTGCGCACGATAAGTGCATAAATGCCATTGGTATCCTGAATAGCATTTAAGGCTTGATCTACTTGATTTTCCCAATTATCATCCAATACCAGATACGGCACTCCCATAGTATCTAACAAGGAAAGCGTTACTTTTCCTTGTTTAACGTGTTGCGGTTCGTCATGTACTCCCGGTTCACCACGCCAACCGATAATCAGCAGCAAAGGCATTTTATAGACATCCGCATCCATGAGCGATAAAAGAGGATTGACGATGTTTCCCTCACCGGAATTCTGCATATACACACAGCCGACTTTCCCTGTTGCCAAATGGTATCCGGCTGCTAATCCAATGGCATTTCCTTCGTTGGCTGCAATGATATTATTCTCTCGCGCGATATTATCTGTAATATACGCGCAAAGATTCTTTAGAAGGGAATCCGGCACTCCAGCAAAGAAGTCCACTCCTCCTGCACGCAGTTTTTTTATGAATTTATCAGGTGCAATCATTGTTTTGTTCCAGGGATCAGGGTTAATATTTGTTTGATAGGCATGCAGTATTCCTCGCTGGCTTCTTTACAACGGCCGTGCTCCAGGATAGACTCAGCGCAATGAACCATAGCCGGATAAGCCGAACGAAGCATGTGGTTTGCATAGATAACGATGTTAACTCCCCATTGAGAGAACTCTTCTTCTGTGATGTGATTGAAGGTTGTAGGTACCACTACGATGGGAGTGTGCGTATCTTTCTCGCGGAAACGTTTACAGAACTCGTGTATGTCTTCTCCATCTTTGTTGCGTGAATGAATCATGAGTCCGTCCGCTCCAGCTGCCACATAGGCAAAAGCGCGCTCCAAAGCATCTTCTACGGGTTTGCCGGCAATGAGCGATTCGATTCGAGCAATAACCATAAAGTCCCGTGTCACTTGTGCCGCTTTGCCAATACGGATCTTATCGCAGAAGCCTTCGATGGTATCTTGTGTTTGCTTGGCTTCTGTGCCAAAGAGCGAGTTTTGTTTCAGCCCCACTTTGTCTTCAATGATAACAGCCGAAATACCAAGACGTTCCAAAGTACGTACCATGAACGGAAAATGCTCCGGTTTGCCACCCGTGTCACCATCGAAGATAACCGGTTTTGTTGTTACCTCCAAAGTGTCATTCAAATCATGAAGACGAGTAGTCAAATCTACAGCTTCTATATCCGGCTTGCCCTTGCTGGTAGAGTCGGTGAGCGAAGAAGCCCACATTCCGTCGAACTCAAGCGTCTTGTCGCCTTTTTGTACGCTCGTGTTCTCTATGATCAATCCAGTTAAACCGCTATGGCTTTCCAAAATACGAACAATTGGTTTCGCTGTGATCAATCGGCGTAATGTCTTCATACGAGCCTGCGGAGTAGTACCCATCTTAGCGAACTCGTCCGCTAAATTCGTGGATGAGATTCCTTGTGTGTAAGGAATTTCTATCACTTCGCCGCCTTGCTCTTTCATGAGGGCAAATACTTCCTCCCGGATGTATTTATCCGGTCCTTCGACCCAATCATCTCCATGAATGATATAATCCGGCTTATACTTCTTTAAATTAGGAACATAACTCCAATCATCTTGTGGAACTACCTGCGCCACGCCTTGAATATGTTCCACTACATTCTTACGTTGCTCATAAGTCAGATAAGGAAGACGTTTGTGGGTAGCGATAGCTTTGTCTGTGTACAAGCCAATCATTACATCACCATATTTGGCACCCTCGGAGATGATATTAATCAGCCCTGGGTGCATAATGTCGGCAATCATGCCAAGATATACTGTTTTTGCCATATATTAGTCGTTTTTATTCAATGTTGATATGCTCTTCTGCATATTTTAAGTCATCTATATCATCAATCTCATACCATGCGCATTGGTCGTTCTTTAATACGTACAATGGTTTTATGTTTTGTGAGATAGCTAATAATTCGTATTCATAGCCAAGTTTCGGGAGTTCGTCCATTTTCTGTTCGTAGTCTTTTACCATTGTCAGGTAAAACTCATTACTGATTTTATGAATTCCAACCAATTCTCCGGAAGGATTTAGTTCGTTTTTGTTGGTAGAGCAACGAACTAATTGTTGTTCTTCGTTCATCTCCACATAGTATTGATCTTGAAATTTACGCACGGATGTGATTAACATCGCCGATTCAAAAGGACAACGCATCAGGGATAATACAGCCTCCTTGTCATATACAAGATCAGATTCTAACAGTAGAAAATCATCTTTGCCAATAACATTTCTGCAATTATACAAAGTGTACATGCTATTCGTTTCCGCATATTGTGGACTATAGACGCATTCAATTTGCGGATATGTTTCGCACAACGCTTCGTACGCCTCTTTGTGGTAACCGGTACCAATGATAATTCTCTTTATACCGCATTGAATCAGGGTATCTATGGCTCGTATAATCATAGGTTTGTTTTTAAATAAAACAAATCCTTTTGGCTGCTGGTCAGTCATGTGTCCAAAACGAGTACCCATTCCTGCTGCCATTATAACTGCTGTTGAAATCATATTGTTCTATGTGTTTGTTGACACGGTGTTCACGCCGATAGTTTGAAATATGATTAGTCTCTCCTAAAGATGTCTCGTGTATATACTTTCTCTGCTACATCGTCAAGGGCTGTGTCGTAACGATTGGCGATGATGGCTTGGCTGCGAAGTTTGAATTGTGCGAGGTCATTGACCACTTCGCTACCGAAGAAGGTGGTGCCATTCTCGAGAGTCGGTTCGTAGATGATGACCTGTGCGCCCTTCGCTTTGACGCGTTTCATGATGCCTTGAATAGACGATTGGCGGAAGTTATCGCTGTTCGATTTCATGGTCAGACGATAGACTCCGATGGTACAATCTTTCTCCTGATTGGCATCAAAATCACCCTTATGGTAATAGTCGTAATAACCGGCTTTCGCCAATACGCGATCCGCAATAAAATCTTTGCGGGTGCGATTGGACTCTACAATCGCTTCGATCAGGTTCTCCGGCACGTCCTGGTAGTTCGCCAGCAGCTGTTTGGTGTCCTTGGGCAGACAGTAACCGCCATAGCCGAAAGAGGGGTTGTTATAGTGCGTACCGATACGCGGATCGAGGCAGACACCATCGATGATATCCTGCGTGTTGAGACCCTTCATCTCCGCATAAGTGTCCAGTTCGTTGAAATAGCTGACGCGGAGCGCGAGGTATGTGTTGGCAAAGAGTTTGACCGCTTCCGCCTCTGTCAGTCCCATGATACGGACCTCTATATCCGTCTTGATGGCTCCCTCTTTGAGGAGTGCCGCAAAACGCTCTGCGGCTTTGGTAAGACGTTCGTCTCCTTTGACCGTTCCGACGATGATACGGGAAGGGTAGAGGTTATCGTAGAGCGCCTTGCTCTCGCGCAGGAACTCCGGAGAGAAGAGGATGTTGTCGCAATTGTATTTCTTGCGGACAGACTCCGTGTAGCCGACAGGAATGGTCGATTTGATGACCATGATAGCAGAGGGGTTGACGCGCAGAACGGTCTCAATCACGTTCTCCACCGCCGACGTGTCGAAATAATTGAGCCGGCTGTCGTAGTTGGTCGGAGCGGCAATGACTACGTACTCTGCGTCCTTGTATGCCGCCTCGGCATCCAATGTGGCTGTCAGGTTCAGGAACGGTTTTTGCCCCGGACACATGCGTTGTTTCCGGTCATGATCCAGATATTTCTCGATGTACTCATCCTGAATAGGCGACTGACGGCGGTTGAGCATCTCCACTTTTTCGGGGATGATGTCCACTGCCGTTACCTCATTGTGCTGGGCGAGTAGGGTAGCTATGCTGAGCCCTACGTATCCTGTTCCTGCTACTGCTATTTTCATACTGTTTATCACTAACGTTAGATATGTTCCTCGACTCCGCGGAAATGGACGTTCAACTCGTGGAGGTGCTCCAGGAGCGTGCCGAGCGGCGTGCCTTCCGTCATTTTTGCAAAGGCATTGACATCCTTCGGGAAACACTTGCCGCCGTAGCCGAACTTACCATCCGGACCGGGGACATAAGTGTGCGTGTCGTTGATGTACCCGGAGAGAAGAATGCCGGTGTGGACCTTACGCCAGTCGGCTCCCATCTGCTCGCAGTACTCGCGGCAGGCATTGAAATACGTCACTTTGTATGCGCCGAAGACATTGTGCATGTACTTGGTCAGCTCTGCCTCCAACGGGGTCATGACGGTGAATTTCTTACCGACAAAGATCTTGGTCAGCAACTCCTGCGCGCCGGTGAATACCATCGTCTGCTTATTGAAGTCCTCGATGAACGTGCGTTCGGTCAGGAACTCCGGCATGTAGCAAACTTGGTGTCCTGTCTCTTTGGAGAGGCGCTCACTGGTGCCCGGCAGAATGGTCGTGCGGACGAAAACAGGTACATCCGGCAGATTGGTGATGAGCTCTTTCATGAGTGTCAAATCCTGCGTACCGTCTTCTTCCGTAGGCACATGAATCTGCAGAAAAGCAATGTCAATGTTACTCAGGTCATCATTGTAGCCCTTGTAGGGGTCGCTGATGAATAATTTGCATTCGGGATTGTTGTGCTCGAGCCAGTTTTTAAGGGCTCCTCCAACAAATCCGCATCCTATAATTCCAACGTTAATCATTTTTATGTAAAATATAAAACTCAAAAAGCGTGCAAAGTTACTACTTTTTTTTTATATACGCAAGTGCGCGCGCATTTTTTTTACAAGGGGACATTTTTTTTGCTTTTTTCAGCCGGAATTACCATTAAAAAGTGTATATATACAAAGTATATATACAGTATAAGTAATACTAAATCGGCTGGAAAATTTAGTGCGTGATAAGTGCGTGATAAGTGTGTTATAAGTGCGATATTTTCGAACTCGTCTGCTACTAATTTGTTACTCACTTCTTGCACATGTCAATTTTTTTTTGTACCTTTGCGCCGATTTTGCCTAATTTTGGCTTAATTGGTTATTTTGACGATTTGTACGAGTTCTACTGGTTAGAATAGTTCGCCTAATAATACAACTAAAAACAACAATAACGAATGAAAAATTTTAAACTTTGGAATACGCTGTGCGGATGGGTGGTGTTTGCCATCGCTGCCGCTACGTATCTCCTTACGATGGAACCCACAGCCTCCTTCTGGGACTGCGGTGAGTTCATCTCCAGCGCCTGGAAATTAGACGTTGGTCACCCGCCCGGAGCACCGTTCTTCATGCTCATGGGTCATTTCTTCAGCCTTTTTGCCAGTGACATAGCGCACGTGGCAATGTGTGTGAACGCTCTGTCGGCATTAGCGAGCGCGTTTACGATCCTGTTCCTCTTCTGGACAATCACGGCATTAGGGAGAAAGTTGGTTCAGCCGGACACCCTTTGGAAGGGCATAGCTCTGCTTGGAGCAGGAGCGGTCGGTGCGCTGGCATACACCTTCAGCGACACCTTCTGGTTCTCCGCGGTGGAGGGTGAAGTATATGCGTCCTCATCCCTCTTCACGGCGGTCGTTTTCTGGCTGATCCTCAAATGGGACGAGCAGGCGGACGAAGAGGGTAGTGACCGTTGGTTGATTGCGATTGCATACCTCATGGGTCTCTCCATCGGCGTGCACTTGCTGAACTTGCTGACCATTCCGGCAATCGGTCTGGTGTATTATTTCCGCAAGTACGAGTTCAGCTGGAAGGGCCTGATTTATGCGTTCCTGGCGTCGTGTGCCATCCTGTTGGTCATCCTGTATGGCATCATCCCTGGTGTGCCGACGTTGATCGGTTGGTTCGAGTTGATGTTTGTCAACGGCTTCGGATGTCCGTTCAATACGGGTCTGGCGGTTTGTCTTGTGCTGATGGCTGCTGTGCTCGTATGGGCTATCTGGTTCACCAAGAAACGCGAGTGGAGATGGATCTACACGGGCGTGCTGATGGTGACGGTGATCCTGATCGGTTATAGCAGTTATGCGGCTCTGGTGATCCGTTCGGCGGCAGACACCCCGATGGACCAGAACAGTCCGGATAATGTGTTCAGCCTCAAGTATTACCTCAACCGCGAGCAGTACGGCGACCGTCCTCTGTTCTACGGCCAGACGTACAACGCACCGGTGGAACTGCGGGTAGAGGGCAATATGTGCATCCCCGTGGAGAAACAAGGCCATGCGCAATACGCTCCGGCTCCGAAGAAAGAAGGCGAGAAAGACCACTACGTAGTAACGGGTTATAAGACGAGTTACAAGTATATGCCCCAGTTCTGCATGCTCTTCCCGCGTATGTATTCGAGCCAGGGTAGCCATGTGGGCGCCTACAAGGAGTGGGCGAACGTCAAAGGCAAACGCGTACGGTACGAGTACTGCGGTCAGCAGAAGACGGAGTATTGTCCGACCTTCGCGGAGAACATGCGATTCTTCTTCCGCTACCAGGTGAACTTCATGTACTGGCGGTACTTCATGTGGAACTTCGCGGGCAGGCAGAACGACCTGCAGTCCTACGGCGATATCACGAAAGGCAACTGGATCTCGGGTATTCCGTTCATTGACAACGCGATGCTCGGCGACCAGAGCCTGCTGCCGACCGAACTGAAGGAGAACAAAGGCCATAACGTCTATTATTTCCTGCCGCTGTTGCTCGGTATCATCGGTATCGTATGGCAGTGCGGTAAGAAAGATAAAGACGGCAAAGCGGAGGGATGGAAGAGCTTCACGCTGACTTTCCTGCTGTTCTTCCTCACGGGGCTGGCAATCGTCATTTATCTGAACCAGACACCTTATCAACCGCGCGAGCGTGACTACGCGTACGCGGGATCGTTCTATGCGTTCTGTATCTGGATCGGTCTGGGCGTCCTCGCGCTGATTGATTGGATCAACAATACGCTGAAGAGCGAGAGCGGAAAGGCAGTCATAGCGCTTTGCGTAAGCCTCGTGTGCCTTGGTGTACCGGCATTGATGGCGCAACAGAACTGGGATGACCATGACCGCTCGCAGCGCTACAGCTGCCGCGATTTCGGCGCTAACTACCTCAAGTCCTGTGAGGAGCAAGCGATCCTCTTCTCCAACGGCGATAACGACACCTTCCCGCTTTGGTACAACCAGGAAGTAGAGGAAGTAGGCACGGATATCCGTGTCTGCAACCTGAGTTATCTGCAGACCGATTGGTACATCGCTCAGATGAAGCGTCCGTACTACGAGAGTAAGGCGCTACCGATCAGCTGGGAGTACAAGGATTACATGCCGGGCTCCAATGAGATTGCGAGGGTGGACAACCGTCTGGGACAACCGATCAGCGTGGAGAAAGCTTTCAATTTCCTGCGTTCGGATGATCCGCGTACCAAGACGCGCGAAGGCGATAACTACCTGCCGTCCGACCAACTGTACGTAGAGACGCCGTCCGGCGAGCAGATCAACTTCCGCAAGAAACGTATGTACACGCGCTCGGAGATGATGATCATGGAGATGTTGTCCACCAATAATTGGGAGCGCCCGATGTATTTCTGTGCAACTGTAGGTAACGATTATTACCTCGGCCTCGAGCCGTATATGGAGCTGACAGGTCTGGCTTATCAGATTACGCCGACCCGTAGTGCAGACGGTCAGCCGCGCGTGAACACGGAGAAGATGTACGAGAACATGATGCACAAGTTCAAGTTCGGCAACATGAATATCCCGGGCATCTATATCGACGAGAACCTGATGCGTATGTGCCGCACCCACCGAATGATGTTCGCCCAACTGGCGGAACAACTCATCCGCGAGAACCAACGTGAGAAAGCGCGCGAGGTGCTTGATTATGCAGAGGAGCAGCTGCCGGGTTATAACATCCCTTACGATTACACCTCGGCGTCGATGGCCAGCATGTATTTCCTGCTCGGCGAGGATGAGAAAGGAGCTGCTATCATGGATAATGTGGCGAATACGTGCGTAGAGTATCTGCGTTTTGCGGCATCGCTTGACAGACGGCAGAAGAGCCTGATGGAGAGTACCACAAGCCGTGAGGGCGCTATACTCGGATACGTACTGCAGACCTGCGAGCGCTACCACCAAATGGAGTTAGTAGAAAAATATTACGGCGATTATGCCGCGTATGTAAGGTGAAAAAGTGAATGATGAAAAATGAAAGAAATTGCTAAAATTCCGGTTTTGCTGCTGACGGGCTACCTCGGCAGTGGCAAAACCACATTACTGAACCGCATTCTGGCGAACAAGAAAGGTATTCGTTTTGCGGTGATTGTAAACGATATCGGCGAGGTCAATATCGATGCCTCGCTGATCCAGCAGGGCGGAGTAGTGAGCCAGAAAGACGACTCGCTGGTAGCCCTGCAGAACGGCTGTATCTGCTGCACGCTGCAGACCGACCTGATTAACCAACTGCATGAGCTGGTAGCCCAGAAAGCGTTTGACTATATCGTCATCGAGGCATCGGGTATCTGCGAGCCGGCACCGATAGCACAGACGCTCTGTTCGTACCCGCAGATGGTACCGCAGTTTGCGCAAGACGGCATGCCGGTACTCGATTGTATCTGCTCGGTCGTAGATGCCTTGCGTATCCGCGACGAGTTCGACGGCGGAGAGCAACTGGCGCACTATGTACCGAAGGAGGAAGACCTCGCTGCTCTGGTCATCGAGCAGATCGAGTTCTGCAATATAGTATTGCTGAATAAGGCCGCCGAGGTGAGCGAAGAAGAACTGGCACATATTAAATCTATCATTCGCGCCATTCAGCCCGCCGCACAAATCATCGAAACAAACTATTGCGATGTGGATTTGGACTTGCTGCTGAACACGAAAATGTTTGACTTCGACAAGACAGCTACTTCGGCTACCTGGATCCGGGAAGTAGAGGACGCACGCCACCATCATGATGACGATGATGACGATGACGACGATGATGAGGAGCACGAACACGAGCATGAGCATGAACATGAACATGAACACCACCACCATCATCATGACCACGAACACGAACATGGCGAGCATGACCACTTGGCGGAGTTCGGCATTGAGACGTATGTCTATTTTGCCCGCAGACCGTTTGACCTCGGGCTCTTTGATGAGTTTGTGGCAGCGCATTGGCCGAAGAACGTAATCCGCTGCAAGGGCATGTGCTATTTTGCAGAGGAGTACGACATGTGCTATCTCTTCGAGCAGGCGGGAAAGCAGTTCAATCTGCGCAAAGCCGGAGAATGGTTTGCTACGATGCCCAAAGAGGAACTGATGCAACTCATGGCGGGAGATCCGCAACTGCAGAAAGATTGGGACGACCAATACGGCGACCGTATGCAGAAACTCGTTTTCATCGGCCAGCATTTGGATAAAAAGGCCCTGACGGACGCATTAGACCGCTGCTTGCAATGAAAAGAATCATCAATCCTTGGACCCAAATGAAGGAGTACAACTGTTTCGGTTGTAGTCCCGATAACCCAATAGGAACGCGGATGCGGTTCTTCGAAGACGGAGACGACATCATCTCTATCTGGCGGCCGACCCAGAACCATCAGTCGTGGATCAATACGCTCCACGGAGGTGTACAGGCTGTCCTGTTGGACGAGGTCTGCGGATGGGTGGTGTTCCATAAACTGAAGACCGCCGGCGTGACGGCAAAGATGGAGATGCGGTACCATAAACCCGTCTCCACGCTGCAGGACTATATCAAACTCCGCGGCTACCTCAAAGAGATGCACCGCAACGTAGCTATCGTGCAAGGCGAGATATATTCCGCTGAGGGCGAACTGCTCTGCGAGTGTGTTTGCACCTATTTCACCTTCCCGCAGGATAAAGCCAAAGCGGAGATGGGATACCTGCCGTCGGCTACAGAGGAACGCGATTATACCTGGGAAGAAGCACTAACGCTTTAACGGCTTAACGGTTTACCGCACCTTGCGGATAATCGTAAGACCGTCTCGTAAAGGGAGGATGACTTGCTCAAAGCGGTCGTCCTCTTTTAGTTTGTCATTGAATTCCCGCAGACCGAGCGTCTGTTTGTCTTTGTCGTAAGCCGGATCGATGATATGTCCGTCCCAGAGCGTGTTGTCCGCCAGAATAAATCCGCCAACCGGCACCAACGGATACACGGCATCCAGATAAGCCGAATACTGGCGCTTGTCCGCATCAATGAAAACGAGGTCGAACAAACTTTTGTCTTTGAGCGAAGCGGTCTTTTGTCTTTGAGCGAAGCGGTCTAACTCCTTTTTCGCATCGCCGATAATTAGTTCTATCTTGTCGCACAAAGGCGATTTGGAGAGGTTGCGGCGGATGGTAGGCTCGAGTTCGTCGTTATGCTCGATAGTGATCAGTTGACCGCCTTCCGCCAACCCTTCCGCCAGACAAAGAGCCGAGTATCCGGTGAAAGTACCGAGCTCCAAGATACGTTTCGGACGGATCATGTGGCTGAACATACTTAGCGCGCGCCCCTGCACGTGCCCGGATAACATGTGCGGGTTCAATATATGTATATGCGTGTCACGCGTGATAGCGGATAAAACTTCATTTTCCGGAGTGGAGTGGGACGAAATATAGTCTTCAAGTGTCATTTTGTTATAAAATAATCGTTTTAACTATGCAAAATAAGAAATTTGCTGCAAAATTACAAAAAAATTTGGATATATGCAAAAAATGTAGTAACTTTGCGCCAAATTTGATACAATTATGCGTAAAGAAGCCTTTTTTGCTGTCATTTTGTTCTGCTTCATGGCACTATGTACACAGACACAGGCAGAGATACAAATCACCAATGCCGGTGGTTGGTACGAGAGTGCGTATGTAGAATGGAATCCGGTGAGCGGTGCGGCTGAGTATCAGGTAAAGGTAACCAATACGGCGACGAACGAGTCGGTGACATTAGATGATCCTCTGATCCGCTTTTACGGATCCTACTATCGCGCAGATGCCATGGGGCTGAAAGCCGGAAACTATAAGCTACAGGTGAGTGCGACGCTGGAATGCGGCACGGACATACCGGACGAGATGGCAGAGAGCGCCAATCCGGCGGAGACCAACGTGCTGACCGTCAAGGCGCATGACCGCAACGGATTTGCACATTTCGGCTATCCGCAGGGCGTGGGAGCCTACAAGAATGACGGCACGCTCAAGGACGGAGCCAAAGTGCTCTATATCCATGCCGGCAATGCGGCTACCGTGACGATGGATGTCGTAGAGGACAAAAAAGGCACTAAACGGCATTGCGTGGGTCTTCAACATATTATAACTGCTTATGAAAAAGGCTTTGCTAACCAGCCGCTTGATATCCGGATTATAGGCACAATCGATGCACAGAACTTGGATTCCATGGGCAGCAAAGAGGAAGGCCTGCAAATCAAAGGCAAAGTAAGCGTCCCGATGGATATCACGGTGGAGGGAGTAGGCAATGATGCAGTCATTCGGGGATTTGGTATCCTGGCAAGACAGGCGGAGAGCCTTGAACTGCGTAACTTTGCGGTGATGACGGCATTGGATGATTGTATCTCGCTGGATACGAAGAACAGTCATGTATGGGTGCATCATATCGACGGATTCTACAGTCGTCCGGGATCTGCCAGTGACCAGAAGAAAGGTGACGGCACGATTGATGTGAAGGGCAATTCGCAGTACGTGACGGTCAGTTACAACCATTTCTGGGATACCGGCAAATCGTCTATGTGCGGCATGAAACAGGATACGAGCGACAATTATATCACGTACCACCATAACTGGTTTGATCACTCTGATTCACGCCATCCGCGTATCAGGCGCATGAGCGTGCATATCTACAATAACTATTTCGACGGGAACGCCAAGTACTGCGTAGGTATGACCAACGGCGGCAGTGCGTTTGTGGAGGCAAACTATTTCCGTAATTGCCCGAGACCGATGCTCATTTCGATGCAGGGAACGGATACCAAGAACGGCACGGATCTAAAAGACTCGCCTACATTCTCCGGCGAGGATGGCGGTATCATCAAGGCCTACAATAATGTCTTTTCGGGAAGCAAGACGCTGGTTTATTATGATGCACAGAGTGCACCGGTGCATTTCGATGCCTATTTGGCAACCTCTCGTGACGAGCAAGTACCCGAGACAGTGACGGCCAAGCAAGGTGGAACCAAGTATAACAATTTTGATACCAACGCTTCCCTGATGCCTGCTATCACTCCTGATGCGCCGGAAAAAGTACCGTCTATCGTGAAGGGCGAGGGTGGTGCAGGACGTATGCAGCATGGAGATGTGACTTTCACGTTCGGCAGCGGTGATGATAGCAGTTCGGATCTCAATAGTGCACTGGCTAATGTAATAGCAAACTATCAGTCTTCGCTCCAAGGAGGAATAGCGGAGACCCGCGAGGATAAGGAATTAGGCTTTGACGGCGTGAATATCCTGAACCCGCAGGCCAAGACGATTCGCCTCTACACCATCTCGGGCGCGTGTATTGGAAGCAGCTCGCGGGAAAGAATCGGTACGGACCATCTGCCGAATGGCATGTATATTGTAGTAAGCAAGGATGGAGTCCTGCGAATCATGAAATAATGAAATATATAAAACAACGAAATAATGGAAAAAATAGACGAGTTAGATCGTAAGATTCTGAAGATTATCACGCAATCTGCCCGCATCCCGTTCAAGGAGGTTGCTGAGCAGTGCGGAGTGAGTCGGGCCGCTGTTCATCAGCGTGTGCAGAAGATGTTCGACAATGGTGTGATCACGGGATCCAGTTACCACGTACAGCCGAAGATGTTGGGCTATCAGCTCTGCGTCTATATCGGTATTACGATGGAGAAGGCCTCGATGTCCAATCAGGTTATTACTGCTTTGCAGCAGATACCGGAGGTGGTCGAAGCGCAATATACCTTGGGCGCGTTTGGTATCCTGATTAAGGTCTTTGCGCATGATAACGAGCACCTCCTCTCGCTCCTGACCACCAAGATTCAGGCTATTCCGGGCGTATCGGATACAACTACGTTAACGGCTCTCTCGCAGCCGATCTATCGTCAATTACCTGTTGAGATCTGATTCGTAATTTTTAATTTTTAATTCGTATTAGCGGCATACGGCCTACGGGCAATCTGCACCTCGGGAACTATTTCGGGGCGGTTAAGAGTTTTGTGAAAATGCAGGACGAATACGACTGCATGTTCTTCATCGCCGATTGGCACTCGCTCACGACACACCCTACGCCGGAGAATATACGTAAGTCTGTGAAGACCATCCTCTCTGAATATCTGGCTTGCGGTATTGACCCTGAGAAAGCGCCTATATACGTACAAAGCGATGTGAAACAGGTGCTCGAACTCTATCTCTATCTCAATATGAATGCCTATCTGGGCGAGTTGGAGAGAGTTACTTCGTTCAAGGAGAAAGTGCGCAAACAGCCGGATAATGTGAATGCAGGCTTATTGACGTATCCCTGTCTCATGGCGGCGGATATATTGATGCACAAGGCGGACAAAGTGCCCGTGGGCAAAGACCAAGAGCAGAACATGGAGATGGCGCGTCTCTTTGCGCGCAGATTCAATAGAATCTACAACGTAGAGTACTTCAAAGAGCCGGCATCCTTCTATTTCGCCGACAAGGCAGTTAAGGTGCCCGGACTTGATGGTACAGGTAACTGCCTCTATCTATGCGACGATGAGAAGACCGTCACCAAGAAGATCATGCGGGCGGTAACCGACCAGGGACCGACCCAACTCAATCAGGAGAAACCCGAGGTCATTCAGAACCTCTTCACCCTCTGCGAACTGCTCTCCGGCAAGGAAGCCGCAGAGTATTACAACGACCTCTACAACCGCATGGAGATCCGTTACGGAGATATGAAAAAACAGATGGCGGCAGATGCGAACGCACTTCTTGCACCAATTCGTGAACGCATTCTCACATATTCAAGCGACGACGCTCTTCTCGACCGGATCATGCGTCAGGGCGCCGAGGCAGCGGCTGCAAGAGCGGAAAAAACAATCGAAGAAGTACGGGAGATTATTGGTTTCCGTAAGATCTGATGACGAAATATCGATATACCGAAATATCGTAATGTTGAAAACTAAATACATAGTATTCTTAGTGGCGGTGACTCTCACCGCTTGCGGCGTGAACCAGCTGCCGATAGACGATGCGTACTATTGGCCTGACAAATCTGCCCAGAGTACTCAGAGTACTCAGACTACTCCGACTACTCAGACGACTCCGAGCACTTCGAGCACTCCGACCACTCCGAGTACCCCTATCGAATATACCTCCGTCACCGACACCGTAGTCACCATTAAGATCAAACGATGAGAAACGTACGATACATATTGACCTTTGTACTTTGTACTTTGTCCCTTTGTACATTAGCTCAGGATTACATCCGTCTGGGCGAGCGTACGATCATGGGCACGGCGCGGTATGTGGGTATGAGCGGAGCGATGTCGGCTATTGGCGGAGACCCGTCTGCCGCGCATGATAATATCGCCGGTATAGGACTTTACCGCCGTGCCGAGGGTATGATCTCGCTTGATGTGACGCGCGGCTCAAGTCGTACGATGGTCGGCGTTCCGCACGCTTCGTTTGTACTGAGCCTGCCGAATTTCCAGGAGGGGAGCAAGGTGAAATTTAACAACCTGTTCTTCTCTTACAGAAGGCTGCAATTATACAACCTCTCGATTCTCGGAAAGGGAGAGAATGCACCGTCCTTAGGCGCATTGATAGCCGGTGCGCAGACCAACTGGGATATACCGTTCTGTGTGGACAGAACCAACGACACGTATTCGCTGGATCTGATAGAAGGCGGCGCGGTCAATGAGTTTGATTTCGGATGGGCGATGAATATATCGGATCAGTGGTACACCGGTTTGGGACTGAATATACAGTCCTATACCATGCGCTCCAACGCCCTGTACGAAGAGACTTTTGAAAGTCTCTATAATCGGAACAAAACGACGATTTATCATACCGGAGTCTCTGCTTCACTCTCTGCAGGCGTGATCTACCGTCCTGCCGTATGGATGCGTCTGGGATTAGGCGTGGAGACACCTTCACTGGGATCGCTATCCACCTATACCACCGGTACCTTTACCGCCAAGACGGATAGTGTGCGTAACTCATACGCTCCGGATGCGGTGATGCGGGATGGAAACTTCCACATGCCGCTCCATACCAGCACTTCCGCTGCCTTCCAGATAGGCGCGTACGGCATGGTGGCGCTCCAATATGATTTTTACTACCAGAACTCGGCGGATCCGATACACTCGCTCAGAGCAGGATTCGAGGTCATCCCCGTAATGGGTCTGTATATCAACGCGGGCTATGCCTGTGAGAGCCCCTTCAAACGGAGCAAAAAGGTTGTGCCCATGGATCCTACGTTCGACCGTCAAGACACCTATTTCACGCGCCCGAATATCACCCATTATGCCTCCTTTGCCATCGGCTACCGCGGACCGCAAGTCATCGTGCAGGCAGCGTACCAGTACCGCTGGAACAGGCAGGATATCTACGCGCATGAGAATATAACCAACCCGTTTGATACAAAAACGCAAACCCATCGTGTCGTCCTAACCATCGGCTGGCACCAATAATCAAAAGGATACATTTATTGCAAAACGCGAGCGTTCGCATAACAATAGGAACCGGAAAACTCAACAAAAATCAACTAACCGAGTGCAAATGCTTCACTAATGGCGTGCCGGTACTCTACCGCCGTGACCCGACTGGGGTAGTTTACATTCCTACCCACGGTAGCGATGAGGTGGCCGGATTACAGAGGAAAAAGCAGGCCTCAAATCCTATTCTCAGGTAGTTTTCTCGAGTAAAAGTTATGCGGACGCTTTTTTTGTGCCCAAAAACTTGCATATGTCATTTTTTTTGTGTAATTTTGCAGCCGATTTTAAAATACATTATTGTAAACAATAAAATATATCAAATAAAATGGCTAAAAAGAAAGAAGAGTTCGTTAAACAGGACGAGCAATTAGAAGAAGTAAATGAGGCGCTCACCGGCGCCGGTAAATGGATTGAAGACAACGCTAACCTCATCAGTTGGGTCGTTTGCGGCATCGCAGTAGTGGTTATGGGCATCATCGCTATCAACCAGTATGTGATCAAGCCGAAGGCTCAGGAGGCATCGAACGAGAATGCAAAAGCTGCCGTTTATTTCATGGCGGGCGATTATGACAAAGCCCTCAACGGCGACGACGCGGAGTGCATCGGTTTCGAGGCTATCGCTGACGAGTATTCCTTCTATCAGCAGGGTAAGCTGGCTGCGCTCTATGCCGGTATCTGCCACTACGAGAAGGGTGAATACGAGGAGGCTGCTAAGTACCTCAATAAGTTCGACGCAGACGATGTGAACATCGATCCCGCTGCTCACCAGCTTCTCGGCGACGCTTACGTAGAGCTCCAGGAGTACAGCAAGGCTGCCAAGGCGTTTGAGGCTGCTGCCAAGTCCGGCAACGAGGTGATCGCTCCGATGAGCCTTAAGAAAGCAGGCCTCGTTTATCTCCACGAGGGCCAGAACGCCAAGGCGCTCAAGGCTTTCAAGGCAATCAAGGCTGATTATCCCGCTTCTGCAGAGGCACAGGATATTGACAAATATATCGCCATCGCCCAATAAGTATGACTACTGATTTGTCTAAATATGATGCTTCTCAGATCCCTAGCGCTGATGTCCTCGGACGTCAGCGCTATGCGATTGTAGTAGCGGACTGGAACAGCGAAATCACTTACGCCATGGCGCAGGGGGCTATCGAAACCTTCCTCAAACATGGCGTGCAGGAGGAGAACATCGACGTGCTGCATGTGCCCGGCACAGTGGAACTGACCTATGGCGCTGCGCGTATCATGAAAGAGGAACGCGTGGATGCCGTCATCGTCATCGGTTGTGTCATTCAGGGCGAGACGCCGCATTTCGACTATGTCTGCCAATCGGTGACACAAGGCGTGGCAGCACTGAACGCGCAGGGCAAGGTGCCGGTTATCTTCTCCGTCCTGACCGTCCTCAACCAGCAACAGGCGCTTGACCGATGCGGTGGAAAGCTGGGCAACAAAGGTACGGAAGGAGCATACACGGCGATTCGCATGGCGAATCTCTAAATGCCTAAATGGTAAATGACCAAATAGTAAAATGGCTTGATGGCACGGGTTTATAAATTCGGTGGAGCTTCGGTCAAGGATGCTAACGGCATCCGGAACGTAGAGCGAATCGTTCGACTCGCTCTAAATGAGCAATCACCAATCACCAATCACCAATCAGACGGCCTCATGGTCGTCATCTCGGCGATGGGCAAGACTACCAATGCGCTCGAACGGGTAGTGGAATACCTGGCTGCCGGACAGGAAGAGCAGGCACTCTCCCAATGGGTCGATGTCATTGATCACCATGTAGCTATCATGAAGGAACTGGGGCTCCAACCCGGTGTCGATATCCGTCTGCAGGGCGAGATTCCTTATGACCCGACTAAACCCTTTGATGAGAACTACGACCAAGTGGTATCCATGGGCGAAATCATGTCCACCCAGATCATCGCGGTCTATCTCCTCAAACGAGGGCTGTCGGTGGAGTGGTGGAACATGCCTAAACTCCTGCGTACGGATGATACGTGGCGCGAAGCGCGCGTGGATAATGAGGTCAGCGCAAAGATCATCCGCGCAGGCTGGGATAGACCCAACCGACCTGCCGTCGTCATTGCTCAGGGCTTTATCGGCGGAACCGGAGATGGTCGCCGCACGACGCTCGGACGGGAGGGGTCGGACTACACAGCCGCCCTCTTAGGCAACTATATTGATGCTGACTCCGTCACGATCTGGAAAGACGTGCCGGGTATCCTCAATGCCGATCCGCGTATCGAACCCAACACAGTTTTAATACCTTCTTTGCGTTACCAGGACGCCGTCGAATTGTCTTACTCCGGCGCGCAAGTAATTCATCCGAAAACCATCAAACCGCTTGAGAATAAGCAAATCCCGTTATTTGTAAAGCCCTTCGACGATCCTGCAGCCGCAGGATCACGTATCTCAGCAGACGGAACGGGACCGATTGATATACCTGTTTATATCTGGAGAAAGAACCAGATTCTCATTACCATGCGGGCGAAAGATTTCGGCTTTGTGCTGGAGGAGAGTCTGAGCGAGATATTCGATATTATTCATCGCCACCGCCTCAAAGTGTCACTGATCCAATCTTCCGCTGTGACGATCTCCGTCTCGGTGGACAATACACGCTTTGTGCCTGACGCGATAGAGGAACTGAAAAAACACTTTAATGTCTCATATAATGACCATCTCTCGCTGCTGACTATCCGCGGCACAACACCGGAGATAGTGGAGCAAGCGAAAGCAGGCCGAACCATTATGCTTAGCCAGACTACACGCCGCACGGCGCGATTAGTGGTGGCTGAGAAAGAGAACTAACCATGGAAAACACATTTAGTAATTACCTTACTGCTGCCTATTGGCGTGATCTGATGCAGAGCTTCGGACACGCGTTAGGTACTAAGAAATTCTGGCGCGAGTTGTTGATTATGACCGTCGGAATGAGTTTTGGCGCTGCCGCCGTGTATTATTTCTTGATGCCGAGCCACTTGATCGTGGGATCCATCTCCGGTTTGTCTATCGTGCTCAACACCCTCATGGGTGGGAATGCGGATACATTCTCCTATTGGGTGATGGGTATCAATGCCTTCCTGCTGTTGTTGGCATTCATACTGATCGGTAATGAGTTCGGTGCCAAAACTGTCTATACGGCGATGATCTTAGGTCCGTTGACCCAACTCTGGGACCGTATCTACCCGAATACCAACCTGACTCACAAAGTCATCGACGCACCGGAGATATTATCTCAACTCCAAGCCGGACAGACGGTACTTGATGCACACGGCAACCCGTATATTCTCAGCCGTTCGGGCGAGGTGCTGGAGCGCGTGCGCGACTCGGTCATGAGTGGCGGATTGGGAAACGGCGATGTGTGGTTCGACCTCATCTGTTTCGTCCTCCTGCTTAGTGCCTGCCAGGCATTCATGTTCCGCATCAACGCCTCTACCGGCGGACTGGACATATTAGGTAAGATCGTCAATAAATACCTGCATTTCGAGATTGGCACTTCGGTTGCCATCGGCGGAATCATAATCTGTTGCACTTCTTTCCTCATTAACGACTTCCGTATGGTGGTGATCGGCATCATCGGTACGTGGATCAACGGCCTGGCAATCGACTATTTCACATCGTCTCTCAACCGCCGCAAGCGCGTCTGCATCGTCTCCGCCGAACCGGAACGGATCCGCAAATATATAGTGGAAGACTTGGTGCGCGGATGCTCGCTGTACAAAGTGCAGGGTGGCTATAGCGGCGAGGAACACATGGAGATACAGTCGCTTCTGACCCAGGATGAGTTCTCGTCCGTCATGGCGTTTATACGCAATAATCATATTAAGGCTTTCATCACTGCCGGTAACTGCTCCGAGGTCTATGGCCTCTGGATACGCCATAAGAAGGTGGACGGCAAAATCCGAGCTGTAACCGAATAATTGTAAATTGTGAATTGTAAATTGTGAATAGCAATGCTCTATCCCTTTAAATTTGAAGCACGACTGTTCCATAAGATTTGGGGCGGACATACGATAGCTAAATGGTACGACCACGTGCCCGCGGACTACGAGAACGTAGGCGAGGCATGGGTGATGTCGGATGTAGAGAAATACCCGACAGTCGTGGTGAACGGCTCTCATGCCGGTGACGACCTGCAGGACCTACTGGAGGTTTATATGGATGAACTGGTCGGAGAAAAGGTCTATGAGGCGTTCGGAAACCATTTCCCATTGCTGCTGAAGTTTATCGACGCAGCCGATGACCTCTCTATTCAGGTACACCCGGACGATGACTATGCCTTTGAGCATGAGAACTCGCTCGGTAAGACAGAGATGTGGTATATAATGCCTTCGTCCGACAATGACGGAGCGGTCTATCTGGGGTGGAACGAGACGATGAACGCCTCGCATATCCATGCGGCTATTCAGGACGGATCGCTGGCTAAGTACCTGCACGAATACAAAGTGCAGGAAGGCGATGTAGCCTATATCCCCTCCGGTACGGTCCACGCCATGCGGCGGAACACGATTGTAGCGGAGATCCAGGAGAACAGCGACATTACGTATCGTCTCTATGATTATAACCGGGTCGGTAACGACGGTCGTATGCGTCCGCTCAAACTGGACAAAGCGCTGGAGGTCATGGATTATGCTCCGGTGAAGGAAGCAACCGTAAACCATCCGCAGCCCGTGAAGAACGGCGCTGTGAATCTCAAGCAAACTCCCTATTTCACGGCGAACCTCCTATGCCTGACTGAAAAAGCACAGCGCGACTACGCGCCGCTGGACTCGTTCGTGGCATATATGTGTGTAAGCGGTCAATGCCGCGTGACGGCACTGGATTGCGAGGTGGAGAAGGACAACTCCGTAACTATAAAAACAGGCGAAGCGGTACTTATTCCCGCCTCGCTCAACGATATTCTGCTTGCGCCCGAGGGCGATTGCAAACTCTTAGAGATCTATATGGAAGAATGAGAAATGTACGGAGCCGTACGTTCTCGTCTCATAATGATTCGGATGGGTGGTGAAATCGGTATCCTTACCGTGCTCGATAACCAGCCATCCGTCTTCTTTTAATATGCCTTGCGCTAAAATAAGATCGGGCAGAGTAGGTAACTCCTCCAGCGCGTAAGGCGGATCCGCAAAGATCAAATCATACTTGGTGCGGCAGGCGCTGATGAACTTGAATACATCCCCTCTGATCACACTCAGATTGCGGATGCCCAGTTGCTTGCAGCAGGAGATAATCCAGTTCTGCTGCACATGAGCTATCTCCACCGCCGTCACCTCCCGCGCACCACGACTCACGCACTCAATGCCGATACCTCCGGTTCCTGCAAAGAGGTCTAATACATCAATCCCCTCGAAATCAATCCGGTTGTTGAGGAGATTGAACAGGCTCTCTTTCGCAAAGTCCGTAGTAGGTCTCGCGGTGATATTTTTAGGGGGCGACAATCGCCGCCCCCCGTATTTCCCAGAGATAATTCTCATTAGCCTCTAACCTTAGCCTTTAGCCTTTATCATTCCCAGTTACCGGCGTTGTTGTTCGGTGCGTAGATATCACCTACCTTCAAGCCTGCGTAGTGGTCCAGTTTCGTCTCTTTGTCAACCAGGTTAACCAGCTCCTGTTTGTTCAGATCGCCTAAGTAGCTCTCGAACGGAGCGCGTGCCTCAAAGAGCGGAACGCGGATACCTTGGCTGGTCTTATAGTCGTTGTTCACCTCGATTTCGAATTTCTTACCCTCGCTATACGGGATCTCTACGATCTGGTCAATGCTCTTCTCATCGTAAGCACCTTTGTAAAGCGCCTGGATCATATTGAGCTCGATGGTATCGCGGCGGAAACCCTGCAGACCATTCTTGATAACCTCTGCATCGTTCTCCCAGATATAAGCGTACAGCGCATCGTTGTCCTCAAACTGGTTCTTCTTCAGCGCTTTCTTCTTAGCCTCATTCAGGATCTTAACAGCCTTCGGCTCGGTCAAACCTGCCTCCAATTGCTTGTCAGTCAGACTACCTTCCTTCATGACCTCTTTCTTAGGAGCGGTCTTGAGGAACATCAACAGCGTGTCAGTGCTGGCGGTGAAAACACCCTTCTGGTGGTTGTACTCAACCTCTGCCGTACGCAGATCTACCAGATTCTTGATAACTGCTACTTCACGCTCTACACGTGTGTTCTCGAACTTGATTGGCGTTGTTACGCTCGTCACGCAGAAGTAAGTCATCACTATTGCAGCGATGCTTAACAGGCAAATGACAATGTTTCTTGTTGTTTTCATTATTAGGTTAAATTTTATTATAATTCCAAAAAACGCTGCAAAGTTACAAAAATATTTTGATATATCCAAAAAAAATCGTAAATTTAATCGTATTTACTTGCGTAAATAGAATTTTTTCACTAAATTTGCAGCGTTTTTTAAGATAACAACGATGGAAGATAGTAATAAAGTGCTTTTTTCGATTCTCAATGAGCGTCTGGAACTGCTCCGGCAACTGGACAAAGAGGGTGATTCGGAAAAACGCAGACATATAGCTCGCGAGACCCAGAATCTGCATGCGCCTATGGCGCACCGTCTGGGTCTGTACCAGATAAAGACGGAGATGGAAGATCTGGCGCTCAAGTTCCTTGACTACGACACCTATAAATATATCGCGCACGCGTTGAACGCCAAGAAAGCGGAGCGCGAGGCGTATATCGCATCCTTTATCGCTCCGCTGGAGAAGAAACTGAAGGAGGAGGGATTTACCTTTACCATCAAAGGGCGGCCCAAATCCATTCACTCCATCTACCATAAGATGCAGGCGCAGCATTGCGATGTCGATAAGATCTATGACCTCTTTGCTATCCGTATTATTCTGGACTCACCTGTGGAGAAAGAGAAATCCGATTGCTGGCAGGTCTATTCTCTCATTACCGATGTCTTCCAACCGAACCCCAAGCGGCTTCGTGACTGGCTCTCTGTACCCAAGGAGAACGGCTACGAGTCGCTCCATACAACGGTGCTCGGACCCGAGAACCGATGGGTCGAAGTACAGATCCGTTCCCGCCGGATGGACGAGGTGGCGGAGCAGGGAGTGGCGGCGCACTGGTCGTACAAAGGGGTCAAAGGCTCTATTATCCAGAAGTCCGGCGACATCTATGTCTTCACTCCTACAGGCGATTTGAGGCGTCTGCCGGAGGGAGCCACGGTTCTTGATTTTGCGTATTCTATTCACAGCGAAGTCGGTTCGCATTGCGTCGGCGGTACTATTCGTAATCAAAATGTATCCATCCGACAGAAACTCGAGAGCGGCGATCAGGTCTCCATTATGACCTCGCCGAACCAACACCCGAACCCCGATTGGCTCAATTTCGTGACCTCCTCCAAGGCGAAGAACAAGATCCGTCAGGCGCTCAAAGAAATCGAGTATAAATCTGCGGCAGAAGGAAAGGAGATGATTGAGCGGCGGTTCAAGAACTGGAAACTGGAATACACTGAGGCGGACATCACCCGCATGGCACTCAAGTTAGGCTACAAGGAAGTCTCGGATATGTATCAGTCGCTCGCTACCGGCAAGGAGGATATACAGCGCCTGCGTGAGGTTTTCCTGACGCCCGAAGAGACGCCGACCGTTCGCGAGCATACGGAGTATGTGGACAAATCCGAACTAAAAGGTCTGGCGATTGAGGTGGACATGAATGTCAAGAACGTGGACTACAACCTCTCCAAATGCTGCAACCCGCAGCCGGGCGACCCGATTTTTGCATTCGTCTCGGTTACCAAGGGTATCCGTATTCACCGTATTGACTGCCCGAATGCGGATAATATCCGCGAGCGTTACCCCTACCGTATGATCCCTGCCCGCTGGGCAAAGAAGAGTTGATGTCCGACTATCCCTCCATAGTATTAGAGCAAGCGGTCAACCAGATGGCATCGCTGCCGGGAGTAGGGCGCAGAACGGCTCTGCGGCTCGTCTTGCATCTCCTCCGTCAGAGTAACGACGAGGTGGAGGCGTTTGCCAATGCCTTCACGCGGCTCAAACACGATGTCCATTACTGCCGCGAGTGCCATAATATATCCGACACGGAGTTATGCCCGATATGTGCGTCCACGCGCAGAGACCATTCTACCATCTGCGTCGTGGAGAACGTACAGGATGTGATGTCCATTGAGAATACTGGCCAGTACAACGGCGTGTACCACGTGCTCGGAGGGGTCATTTCGCCCATGGAGGGCATCGGACCCAAGGACATTGAGATAGATTCGCTCATCGAGCGTGTTACCAAAGGAGAGGTGGACGAAATCATCCTCGCCCTGCCTACCACCATGGAGGGCGATACCACCAATTTTTATATCTACAGAAGATTAGAGAATGCTAAATCTTCAAATCCTCAAATCTTCAAATCCTCAAATTTAAAGATCTCTCAAATCGCCCGCGGTGTGGCGGTCGGCAACCAACTGGAATACACCGACGAGATCACCCTCGGGCGGTCTATTGTAAACAGAACTGAATTTAAAGGATAAAATATATGGAAGAAAAAGTAATTAGACACCTTAATTGGTTATATTACGGTGTAATGGCGCTGACGCTTGTTGTGCTTGGTGTAATGTATTATCTGACATCCAAGGGGATTCTTGGCGAACCCACGGACCCGATGTCGGGCCCCGGAAAAATGCTACAGTTTGCGGCTATTATCGTGGCGCTGATAGGTATTCCGATTGGTCTGTATTTCATTAAGTGGCAAAAACCTAAAACCCCGGAAGCGTACGAGGGTGCAGCGGCATACCGTATTCTGGCGGTGGGATTGAACATGCCCTTGGATATTATGGTATATTTTATCTTGGGTGCCTATCGCCCGATGATGTGGTTAACCGCCATGGCGGCCATCGCTTGGTATTTCACCAAACCGACCCTCGGCAAAATGGAGGCTGAGATGAAACCCAAAGATCCTAATGCCGAAGATTATTAACAAATAAAACTCTCCTCTGGCTTGGAGAGGCCCTTTTATTATCGGGATGTAAAACGCAGTTTTGCAGACCGAAGAGCGAGGGCAAGGCGAAGCACTATACAAGCGCAGAGCGCGCAGTCGTGCAAGCCTTAGCCAGCAGCGAATGATCATTGCTTGTGATTTTGATGGTACTATCGTGACCCACGAGTACCCGAAGATCGGCAAACCTATCCCGTTTGCTATTCAGACCCTGAAGAAACTGCAGCAGGAGGACCATCACCAGATCATCCTCTGGACCGTCCGTGAAGGCGATTTGCTCCAAGAGGCTTTGGATTACTGCAAGTCCAAGGGCCTGGAGTTCTATGCCGTCAACTCCAATTATCCGGAGGAGGAACCGGAGCATGGAACGCCCCGCAAACTGGTGGCGGATCTCTGGATTGACGACCGTAACCTCGGCGGACTGCCGGACTGGGGCGTGATCTATAACATGATCCACACCGGCCATCCCTACGAACCTGCCCCGCAGGGTAATATCGAAGACCTTAATCCCAAGAAGAAAAAAGGCCTCTTCGCCCGTTTGTTTGACTAATGATTAAATTGCGCAAAATAGAACCTGCTGACCTTCCGTTCCTCTATCAATGGGAGAACGATGCTTCTGCATGGGCGGACGGAGCGAACCATAATCCGCTCTCCCAGCAGGACTTGCGCGATTACATCGCCTCCACCACCGGTGACATCTACAAAGACGGTCAACTCCGCCTTGTAATAGAAGAATCCTTCAGTCCGCAGGACGGTCTAACCATCGGTTGCCTCGATCTCTTCGATTTCGACCCTCGCAACCGCCGTGCGGCGATAGGCATGTATATCGCGCCTGAATACCGAGGAAAAGGAGTGGGGCACGAAGCCCTCAAACAACTCGAAGCTTACGCTTTCGGTTTTCTCCATCTGCGTTGCCTTTATGCTGTCATAGCTACCAATAACACACCCTGTACAGCCCTTTACCGCTCTGCCGGCTACACTCCTTCCTCTCCATTACCCGCCTGGACCCTCGAGTCCGACGCCGTTATCTGGATAAAAAATCATAATTAATTTGCATATATCAAAAAAATGTTGTATCTTTGCATTCGAAATCAACAAGCGAGAGCCCATACTTTTTGTATGGATATCCAAGAGAGGACAAAAGGGCTAACGAGCGAAAACAACTCATAAAACCCCAAGCCCGGCGAAGGTGTAAGAGCCGGAATAAATACTAACTTATTATGAACACAAAACTTCTTTCAGCACTTGGCATTGTAGTATGTGCCATGCTATTTCTCGTCTCCTGTCAAGACGAACCAAGAGGCAAAGTCAGTTCCATGCAGTTCAAACGGATGAATATTGCCGGCGCAAGAGCGCTGGCGTTGGCATCGGACGGCAGTAATCAACAGAACGCGCCGGCGCGTATGCCTGCGGCGCAGATGGATGGTGAGCCCGATCCCGAGTACAACATCTCCAACCCTGCTTTTATCGTTTCCGAAGATGGCACAATGGTTGAAGTACACTACACCATCGAGGTGGTCGGTGATGGCGAAGTGGTGGATATGATCAAAGCCAACATGCGCCTGAAAATGCAGTATATCTATCCCATCGGCGACAATTGGCTCTGGCTCGTCAACTGCGAGTACGACTACCCGGGTATTGATGAGGTCAAAGAGCCCTTGCGCGGTCAGATTCGTAATTTGATGCACGCTGGGTTTGAGTCGAATTTCCTTGTTCGTAAGTCGGACGGCGCACTTTTCGCTTGGTCGCGTGAGGAAGGTTGTCCGCAGAAAGGTAGAGGTTACAAGCAACCGAGCGATATCTATGGTCAAGTCGAATCGGTAGGCAAAGACGTGTTCTCCTGTCCTTCTATGGGCGGCTTGGATGACTACCACGGACGAATCTACAAACTGGAAGACCAAGGCGATATCTTGAATGTAGTACAAGTGCTAAACAGTTCACAATCCGGCAACGGTTTATATGTCGACGACCGCGGCTTTGTTGGAACGATCTTAGGCGGCGACTTTGGCGGCGGAATACCCGTGATAATTGATCCGAGTTCTTTGAAGTTGAGCAACATCAATTCAGGTGCGGCACAGCTTGAGAAACCGGAGTATATCGCCATAGGCGGAAGAGCATATATATACGCAGAGAGATATATTACGACCACGGAAACCGACGGCAAAGGAGGTAATTGGGATGTAACGAAACACATGGGCTATTTCTATGCCTTGGAGAACCAATCGGGCATGTGGACAGTAAAAACTCCTGCCTTGTATGAGTTTGATCTAGAACAGCAATCCGGCCCCACACAAAAGGTTTACAAGACGCCGGTAGCCACATGGATGGGAACGGAATATGAAGCTGACTGGACAGCTCATTCGTATGTCTATACCTTTGACCCGATAGCTGCGTCTCTCACAAAGAAAGAGTTACCGGCGAACTATCCGGTGGATGAAACCAAGTACTATGACGGTGTGGCGTATGTCATGGGCGAAGGCCAGAGTTTCTTCTATGTATGCGACTTGGCGAAGGACGCGGCAGAGCAAGTAGAGATTCAGTTTGATGAATCGATTGCTGAATATATCTCCCAGATTGCGTTTATGGGCGGTTTCAGCGAGTATGACCCGAATACGCAATGTTTCACCGGCGGAGCACAACTCTTGGATGGTACGTATCTGTACTTCATCCTCTATGCGCAGGGGGAGAATCGCGGTAAGGTAACCGTTCTTCACGAAGGTGAATCCGACGCCGGACAAGTTATCTCAGTCATGGTACGCCTCAACTAAATCACCAATAACCAATTACAAATATGAAACGCAGTTTCTTATACGCCCTTGCAGCGATAGTCGTTGCACTCGGTATGACCTCCTGCGAAGGCGGAGGAGGTGGCAAAGTCCATAATATTGAGTTCAAGCGAATGCATTTAGATGGAGTGACCGCTTTGGCACTTGCATCCGATGGCTCCGACGAGCAGAAAGCCCCACGGCGTGTGCATACCGCAGAAGGAGACGGAGAAATAACCTACGAAACCCATCAACCTGTTTATTCCGTTTCCGAGGATGGCACACTCGTGGAAATAACCTATACCATCGAAGCAAGAGGAAATGGTGAAGTGGTCGATATGGTCAAAGCCAAAATGCGCCTCGTAATGGAGAATATCTTCACCATCGGTGATGAATGGCTGTGGCTCTATAATTGCTACTACGATTTCCCTGATTTGGAAGATCTCAAAGAGCCGTACTACTCCATGATTAAAGAGATAGTGGATAATTTCTATGGTAATTTCCTCGTCCGCAAACGCGATGGAGCACTCTTCTATTGGGACGGCAGAGACGGCAGACCGCTTTATACGAACCAAGGTGTTCTGTTCTACCAGCAAAGCGACCTTAATTCCGTAGTGGAATGTATCAAAGGAGAGATTTATTCCAACTGTTGGCAACAATCACATTTAGCAGCCCCGGGGCTCTACCGTCTAAAGGACCAAGGTAACGAATTGGCGGTAACAAGAATGCATAACGAAACACTCTTTTCCACCTCTATCACGCCGGACGACCGCGGGATAATAGGCCTGGATATTTTCTATGAGGGAACCAACGGTTCTTCGCCGGGTATCTTATTCGTCAACAACCTGAATATCACTTCCATAGAGGTGCGCGAGAATAATCCGGTTCTGCCTTCGGGGCAAAATCTGAACTGGGCTTTCATTTCCGTTAATAATACCCTCTATGCCGTTACTGATTTTAATAGCGAAGAGGGGTGGTTTACGTATTTCTATACGGTGGATATAGACGAAGCACAATCAAGAGTCTTTGCCGGTGAGTTAGTGGCTAAATCGCAAGACAAACCGGATTTATCTACATTTGGTGTTTGCCGTGTGAGCCACAAAGAGACCTTCTCCTGGCTCAACAACGGATACAAACATACCTTTGATCCGCAGGCTAAGAAAGTAACTTCTACCGTTCTCCCAGAGCACTATCCAAGTGACTATTACGAGTATTACAACGATGTGGCTTATGTCATGGGCAGCGGAGAAAGAGCGTTCTATATATGTGACATGGCGGCCGACCGCGCAGAAGAAGTGACAATCGACTGGAGCGAGTTCGATGCCTTCAAATCCAAACTGGCGCCTTCTACTATTAAGGCTTTCGATGCTTACAACCCGCGCACGCAGAGTTTTGTGAAAACCGCTCTTACTTTGGACGGACAGAAAGTAACGATCATGGTGGACGTAGCCGGCGATAACAAAGGCAAAGCACGCGTCTATAGAGCCGGAGACACTACCGCCGGACAGGTCATCTCCGTCATGGTACGCCTGAACTAATCATTCATACCGATCGGATTAAATTAGCTCGAGTCCCTGACTCGGGCTTTTCTTTTTTTCAAAAAAATTACGCGCGCGCTTGCGTATGTCAAAAAAAAGTAGTAATTTTGTAGCCGATTTCGTGTATAACGAATCCATTATCGCGTAAAAAACAAATTACTAACTATAAATTTATTTCTTATGAAGCCCACACACATTGAGCATCTGGGTATCGCAGTAACCTCTATCGAAGAGGCTGCACCCTTCTTTGAGTTCCTTACCGGGAACAAGTGTTACAGTATTGAGGTCGTCGAGGACCAGAAAGTCCGCACGGCTTTCTTTAAAGTAGGAGAGGTGAAAATCGAACTTCTGGAGCCGACCAGCCCGGAGTCCACTATTGCCAAGTTCATCGAGAAGAACGGCGGTCGCGGCGGTGTTCACCACGTAGCTTTCAATGTAGAGAACGTAGCAGAAGCTCTCGCTGAGTGCGAGGCAGCCGGTCTCCAACTCATCGACAAAGCTCCGCGCAAAGGTGCCGAGAACCTGATGATTGCGTTCTTGCATCCGAAATCTACAAAGGGTGTTTTGACCGAGCTCTGCCAACAACCCAAGTAACAACTCGAGATTTGAAGATTTGAGGATTTGAAGATTTGAGGATTATGGCAACTTGGTCGAGGTTTGAGGATCTGCCTGTTTGGCAAGAGGCACGTATTCTTGCTAAAGATGTATATCAACTTACCGCAACTGAGCCATTCTCTAAAGATTTCCGTTTTTGTGGACAGATTCGTGCTGCTGTTGGATCTATAATGGATAACATAGCAGAGGGATTTGAAAAGGAAAATAATAAGGAATTTATTCAATTCTTGTATATAGCAAAGGGATCTTGTGGAGAAGTTCGTAGCCAATTGCATCGCGCCAAGGATGTAAAATTTATATCCGATGAGGATTATAAGGAATACATTAAAAGAACCATTGACTTAAATACTTCCATCTATAATTTTATCAAATACTTGAAAAATTCAGATATCTCTGGTATGAGGTATTTGTAGTCAACAAATCATACTTCAATTTTCAAATTTTCAAATTGTAAATTTTCAAATAATTCTAAGTTTTATGGATCAAGCTAAATTAGATAAATTGGTTGAGAACCGCGCAAAGGCGCAAGCCGGTGGCGGTGAGGCGGCGGTGGAGAAACATCACGCCAAAGGCAGTTATACCTGCCGCGAGCGTATCAACATGCTCCTTGACGAGGGCTCGTTTGAGGAGGTCAACATGTTCCTCACGCATCGTTGCCATGACTTCGGAATGGAGAAGAAAGTGTTCCTCGGCGACGGTGTTGCCGTCGGCTCGGGTACCATCGACGGCCGTCTGGTCTTCGTCTTTGCACAAGACGCTACCGTCATCGGCGGTTCGCTGAGTGAGACCATGGCGCAGAAGATCTGCAACGTGATGGACCAGGCTATGAAACTCGGTGCACCGATCATCGGACTCAACGACTCGGGTGGTGCGCGTATTCAGGAAGGCGCATGCGCGCTTGCCGGCTATGCCGAGATCTTCGAGCGTAACATCCTCGCTTCCGGCGTTGTGCCCCAGATCTCCGTGATCTTCGGCCCCTGCGCGGGTGGAGCAGTATATAGCCCGGCGCTGACCGACTTCATCATGATGACCGAGCAGAACTCCTATATGTTCATCACCGGCCCGAAGGTAGTCAAATCCGTTACGGGCGAGGATGTGACCGTTGAGCAACTCGGCGGCGCTAAGATCCACGCTACTAAATCCGGTGTGACCCATTTCGTAGCTGCTACCGAGGAAGAGGCGCTGGCTGAAGTACGCCGCCTCGTTTCCTTCATCCCGCAGAACAACATGGAGGAGGCTCCGCTTGTAGCCTGCACCGACGACATCACCCGCGTGGACGACAACCTGAACGACATCGTTCCGGCGGATCCGAACAAACCCTACGACATGCACGAGATCATCAACACCATCGTGGATAATGGGGATTTCATGGAGGTGCACAAAGACTACGCGAAAAACGTCATCTGCGGTTTCGCGCGCTTCAACGGCCGCTCCACGGGTATCATCGCCAACCAGCCTTCATGGCTTGCCGGCGTGCTCGATTGTGACGCGTCCCGTAAGGCGGCTCGTTTCGTACGTTTCTGCGATGCCTTCAATATCCAGATTCTGACTCTCGTGGATGTTCCGGGCTTCCTTTGCGGTACCGGACAGGAGTACGCAGGTATCATCGACCACGGAGCAAAACTGATGTTCGCGTACGGCGAAGCCACTGTTCCGAAGGTTACCATTACCGTTCGTAAGTCCTACGGCGGATCGCATATCGTGATGAGTTGTAAGCAGCTCCGCGGCGATATGTGCTACGCTTGGCCGAACGCAGAGATCGCCGTAATGGGTGCCAGCGGTGCCGTAGGTGTGCTCCAGGCAAAAGCCATCAAGGCAATCGAGGATCCCGAGGAGAAGAAGAAATTCATCGCCGAGAAAGAGGCGGAATACAAAGATCTTTTTGCTTCTCCGTATCAGGCTGCTAACCGTGGTTACATTGATGATGTCATTGAGCCGCGTTACACCCGCAGCCGCATCATCCGCGCCTTCGAGATGCTCCAGACCAAGCGTCTGACTAACCCGCTTAAGAAACACTCGAATATCCCGCTATAATTATGGTACTACTCGCAGTAACAGCTGAGACTTGGATTGTAACCGGCTTAGGATTCGGCATCGTGCTGGTATTGCTCATCTGCCTTGTGTTCATCCTCCAGTTCTTCGGATGGATCATGCAGAAAGCAACCGCCCCGCGTGCTCCAAAGCCCGTAGCGCAACCCGCTCCCGCACCGCAGGCTCCCGTCAAATCGGCGGAGCCTACGGACGAGGGCACAAAGGCTGCCATCGCTATGTCTCTCGCGCAAGCAGGTGATGAAGACATCGCTGCTGTCGCTTATGCGCTTTACCTCGCGCATGACGCTAAACATGATATTCCTACCGCTATGATCTCCCTCAAACAACACGAGACCGCGTGGAATACAAAATCTGTAGGTATGAACAATGTGGGTTTCTGAGAAACCCAATTTGAGTATTTGATAATTTGAGAATTTGAAATTAACATCACATTGAACGAGTCATAAATCAATCTTCAAATCTTTAAATAATCAAATCTTCAAATATAAAATAAAAAATTTTATGAAAGAATTCACATTCAAAATCAATGGCGCTGAGTACAAATGCGCTGTAGAAGAAATCGAAGCCGGCAAAACGAACGTAACCGTTAACGGCAAAGTATATACCGTAGAGACCGAGGCACCTGCTGCTCCCGCTCCGAAACCCGTAGCCAAACCGGCTCCCGCTCCTGCGCCGAAGCCCGCTGCTGCTCCGGCTCCCAAAGCAGAGGCACCGAAACCTGCAGCAGCTCCCGCTGCCGGCGTACAGGTCAAGAGCCCGCTGCCCGGTTCCGTAATCAAAGTGCTGGTTTCCGAAGGTCAGGCTGTTAAACGCGGCGACACCCTCCTTACCCTCGAGTCCATGAAGATGGAGAACGCCATCATGGCTGAGCAGGACGGTACCGTTAAACAGATTGCCGTTTCCGCCGGTCAGAACGTAATGCAGGACGACCTCCTCATCGTTCTTGGGTAAGAACGATAATTCGAAGATTTGAAGATTTAAAATTTGAAAATTAACATTACCGTCAAATTGCGAATCAATATTCAAATCCTCAAATTATCAAATCCTCAAATTATATAAATTACAATTATGAATATAATTGAATTTTTCAGTGGCATGGGTTTCATGCAGATGACTTGGCAGCAAGGCGTAATGCTCTTGGTGTCGTTCTTCCTGCTGTACCTTGCCATTCATAAGAAATACGAGCCGCTCTTGTTGCTGCCTATCGCCTTTGGTATGTTGCTTACCAACCTCCCGGGCGCAGGTATGTTCCATGATGAGTTATGGACGGCGTTCCTCGATCCGTCGAGTCCGGCGTACCATTCTTACGGAGCAATCCTCAAGGGCGCAGGTCTGCTGGATGTGCTCTATATAGGCGTGAAAGCAGGCGTTTACCCCTGCTTGATCTTCATCGGCGTAGGTGCCATGACGGATTTCGGACCGCTGATTGCGAACCCGAAATCGCTGATCCTCGGCGCTGCTGCGCAGATCGGTATTTTCGTCACTTTCCTTTGTGCCAACTGGATGGGCTTTACTCCGGCAGAGGCAGGTTCCATCGGTATCATCGGTGGAGCGGATGGACCTACATCTATCTTCCTGACCTCCAAACTGGCGCCGCATCTCTTGGGCCCGATCGCTATCGCTGCCTATAGTTACATGGCGCTCGTTCCGGTTATTCAGCCGCCTATCATGCGCGCGCTCACTACTAAAAAGGAGCGTGCCATCAAGATGGGACAGCTTCGTCCGGTGTCCAAGACCGAGAAAATCATCTTCCCTGTCATCATCACTGCCATCGTAGCGCTCATTCTTCCGGATGCTGCACCGCTGATCGGCTGCCTGATGCTCGGTAATCTGATGAAGGAGTGTGGAGTAGTGGATCGTCTGTCCAAGACCGCCCAGAACGAACTGATGAACATCGTAGTCATCTTCCTCGGCCTCTCGGTAGGCGCTACGGCTACTGCCGGAAGCTTCCTGACCCTCAAGACTCTGGGTATCCTCACGATGGGTATAGTAGCCTTCGGTCTGGGTACAGCCGGTGGTGTACTGCTCGCTAAGTTCATGAACCTCTTCCTCAAGAACAAGATTAACCCGCTGATTGGTTCGGCTGGTGTTTCTGCAGTGCCGATGGCTGCGCGTGTGAGCCAGGCCGTTGGACAGGAAGAGAACCCCTCTAACTTCCTGCTCATGCACGCCATGGGCCCGAACGTAGCGGGTGTGATCGGTTCGGCAGTTGCAGCAGGTGTCCTTCTGACGATGCTGGGATAATTCTTTCGACTTTTGTCTTTTGACTTTCGACTAATTATGTCCAACCGACAGATAGGAACAATAGTACTGGTAATAGCCATGTTTATCGTGGCTATTTCCGTATTATTTACGAACAACCTTGCGCGCTCGCTGCAGGAGGAACAGCAGAAGAATATGTCCATTTGGGCGGATGCCACGCGCCAGATCATCTTTGCCGATACCGACGCAGACATCGATTTCTCTTCCTCGATCATCGAGAAGAACACTACGATCCCTGTCTATATCTGCGACGAGGAGGGAAATGTGATTGCCAGCCGTAATGTGGAGAAGAAATTTTCAAATCTTCAAATCTTTAAATCTTCCAATGGTCACCACCATGGCCCCATTGAACTGAAGATTGATGAGACGACTACCCAGTATATCTATTGGGATGACAGCTCGCTCATAACGCGTCTGCGCTATGTGCCGTACGCCCAGTTTGCGCTGATTTTCATCTTCATCGCGATTGCTGTCATCACCATGCTTACCGGCCAGCGGAGCGAGGAGAACCGCCTTTGGGTGGGACTATCCAAAGAAACGGCGCACCAGCTCGGCACGCCTATCTCGTCCCTCAATGCTTGGCAACAACTCCTCGCGGATGAATATCCCGCCGATGAGTATGTGGCTAAGATGAAGGGCGATATAGACCGCCTGCAGATGATAGCCGACCGTTTCCAGAAGATTGGCTCGGAGCCGACCCTCAAACCCGAGAACCTCATTCCCGTGGTGCAGAACGCCGTCTCGTACATGCGTGCGCGTATCTCTAATAGGATTACGATCGACGATGCTTGTCTTGCCGGCTTGGAGCGCGTGGTCATGCTCAATGCGCCGCTCATGCAGTGGGTCATCGAGAACCTCCTCAAGAACGCCGTAGATGCCATTTCCGGCAACGGAGCCATCACACTCCAACTTCTGGAGAACGAGCATGAGGTCATGCTTGATATTACCGACACCGGCAAAGGTATCGATAATAAAACCCAGCGTCGAATCTTCGAGCCGGGCTTTACTTCCAAGGAGAGAGGATGGGGGTTAGGACTTCCACTCGCCAAACGTATCGTCGAGCAATACCATGGAGGCAAACTCCTCCTTAAGCACTCGCAACCTGGCGTCGGTACGACCTTCCGCATCGTCCTTAAAAAACCCGAAAACGGTTGAGCCGCTACCGCTCATGCTTGCATAATAAGCGCCTGCGTCCAGCAGACGCTTTTTTATTTCCGCTATCTTAGGATGGTTCGGAAACACCGTTGCCTCAAAATCATTCACAAACACAGCACTGTCAATCTCCGTGCATTTCTGTTGCATCATTGCAACAGCCTGCTGTATCTCTCCTTCCACCTCCGGATGTCTTGTGATGCCGGAGTATGCCTCTTTGGTGCTCACGCCCTCGTCCGGTTTGATGAGCACAATCCGCGTACCTTTGAGATCAAGATCAATCGGAGTCAGCACATCTCCGATTCCCTTAGCCAGACACGGCGTATTATAGATAAAGAAAGCGCAATCGGCACCAAGAACACTCACCTCTTGCGCCAACTCTTCCTTACTAAGTCCTAACTCAAACAGCTCGTTCAGAGCGATTGCCATGTGCGCAGCATCGCTGCTTCCGCCGCCTAAACCGGCACCAAAAGGAATGTTCTTTTTGAAACGAACGGCTACTTTGCCCACCTTCGGATATTTCTTCGCGAGCATCCGATAGCATTTCACAATCAGATTGTCCTCTGCCGGACAATCTACCACAATCCCTTCCTGTATAAAGGAAATATCTTCCTTAGACTCCATTCCCTTTAGGGAAGGGGCGGGGTTAGGCTTTACTTCCAACTCATCGTGCAACCCATAGATTGGGACAAAGATAGTTTCCAGATCATGGTAGCCGTCCGGACGTTTACGGATCACCCGAAGTCCTAAGTTTATCTTGCAATTTGGATAGAGTTTCATACCTTTTTTTAATAATATGCTGCAAAATTACTAAAAAATTTGCATATATCAAAATATTTTTGTACTTTTGCACTCGATTTTAAAGGGTCCCCGACGGAACTCCGTTCCGGTGGGGAGAGCGAGGGGGTATTAGCTCATCTGGCTAGAGCGCAACACTGGCAGTGTTGAGGTGAGCGGTTCGAGTCCGCTATACTCCACATCCTTCTAACCGTGCAACCTCTTGTATGTGCCGCAGAATGTTGTTCCCGTACAATAAGAAGTAGAAGAGGAGTTGTTACCGATCCCGGAAGAGGGCTCTACGAACAAACGCAGGACAAAATCCTGCGTCTTTTGTTTCAATTTGTAAACATCAATTTTCATAGTTTTGGTTTTTAGTTTAATGACGATAAGTTGCTTGTTCTTTCATTTCCGAGTGCAAAGGTACTATATTTTTGTGAACTAAGCAAGAAAAAAATATATTTTTGTGCGCAATAAAGGTGAACACTATTCATGGTTATTTTGTTCACATTTCTGCGTTTCACAAATAGCATCAACGATTCTCCTTTTCACTGTTTTATCTACCTGAAGTGGCCAGGGTAGAGTAGTACACATTACCCGGAATGATTTGTTTTGAAAAATACAACATTTCTCTATAGCAGATTGCATTGATGCACGCTATTTGTATGCGTAACTTGCGTAAATTCAACTACTATCAAAAATACTTAAACTGATACTCACGGATATTTGACTGCTTTTCTAAAATAGGCCTTTTGAACGCATTTATATGTGAATAAATATAGCTAAATTACGTAAAATAAAATGCTTATGTGCTTTATCTATAGTAAAACCGCGGTGTATATAAAGCATCTTGACGGCATACTATGGTCTGAGAGAGCATACCTGCTCGAAAATGTTCCACGGAAGGGCGTTCACAAATAGCAATTCACAACTGAAAATATTATATATTCACAAATAGCGCAAAATAATCACAAAAATACTTGCTCACATTTGTGTATTTCAATATTTTTTTGTAACTTTGCACCGGATTTGTAAAACAACGTATTGCTATGAGCGAAAAAGAGCGTATTGAGCAAGTTATTCAGTCCCTCAATTTGACGGCGCGTCAGTTTGCGGCGGAGATTCGGGTGCAACCGGGCACGATCAGTAATATGATGGCGGGACGTAATAATCCGAGTCTTGAGGTCATGAAACGGATCATGGAACGCTATCCGACTCTCAACCCGGAATGGTTGATCCTGGGTAATGGTGACATGTGGCGCACACCTCCCGGACAGGAAGCAGGGCTTTTTGACCGACTCGCGCCGGATGCCGTAAACAAATCTGCCCGCCCTGCAACAAAAGAAGAGCCGCAGGTCCTTCCTGCAGCTCCTTCTAAACAAATCAGCCGGATTGTTGTCTATTATACGGACAATACCTTTGAGGAATTCTCCAATCGTTAAATCCTCCAATCTTCAAATCCTCCATACGGCTTCAGCCGATCGTTCGAGGCTTTGCCGAGATAAGAAATCTTCAAATTCTCAAATATAGAAAAGGCGCTTGCTTATTGCAGCGCCTTTTCTATTACCTCGCTGATGTCCCGTACATAATGTAGTTTGAGACCTTTGAGGTAGATTTCATTGATCTCGGCTACATCTTTGCGGTTGTCCTCGCAGAGGATGATATCCGTTATTCCGGCTCGTTTGGCGGCGAGCAGTTTTTCTTTCACACCGCCGATAGGCAGCACTTTGCCGCGCAGCGTCATCTCGCCGGTCATAGCGATCCGCGGTTTGACATGTCGTTTGGTGAACGCACTCACGAGAGCCGTAGTCATGGTGATACCTGCGCTCGGGCCATCCTTAGGTATCGCGCCTTCCGGCACATGGATATGTACGGCGGTTTTATCAAACACCTCGGGTTTGATACCAAGCTCTTTGGCGTGCGCCTTCACGTAGCCCAATGCCAGCGTCGCACTCTCTTTCATCACGTCGCCTAAGTTTCCGGTCAGCGTCAGACTCGGCGCCTTGGCTGCAGAAAGGCTGGTCTCGATAAACAGGATCTCGCCGCCCACTTGCGTCCATGCCAGACCTGTTACGACGCCCACGTACTTGTTGGTCTCCCAACTGTCGCGGCTGAAACGGGCTTGACCGAGGTAATTCCTTAGATCATCGAGTGTCACAGACACGTTATACTCCTCGCCGAGGGCGATCTTGGTGTCTATTTTCCGGCAGATAGTGGCTATTTGCCGCTCCAGACTGCGCACACCTGACTCACGCGTGTAGTCATCGATGATGTGTGCCACGATCTCTTTCTTGAGCCGCATCTGACTGGCTTTGAGGCCGTGGTTCGCCAGTTCTTTCGGGATCAAATGCCTCTTGGCGATCTCCTCTTTCTCTTCCTGCAGGTAGCCGGTCATCTCGATCAGCTCCATTCGGTCGAGCAGAGGCCGCGGAACGGACTCCAGGCTGTTGGCGGTGGCGATGAACAGCACTTTGCTCAGGTCATAATCGACATCCAGATAATTGTCGTGGAAGGTACTGTTCTGTTCCGGATCCAGCACTTCGAGCAGCGCAGCGGTCGGGTCGCCCTTGTAATCAGCGCCGATCTTATCTACCTCGTCCAGCACAAAAACAGGGTTGCTTGTACCGCATTTCCTGATACTGTCAATGATTCGTCCGGGCAGGGCACCAATGTACGTTCTGCGGTGTCCGCGGATCTCCGCCTCGTCGTGCAGACCGCCCAACGACACCCTCGCATATTTCCTTCCGAGGGCTTCCGCCACGCTCTTTCCGAGACTCGTTTTGCCGACTCCCGGAGGGCCATAGAGGCATAGGATAGGGGATTTGACCGGATGATTTTCCTTGTCCTGGATGCTGCGAAGAGCAAGCATCCTCTGTACCGCCAGATATTCGACTATTCTTTGTTTCACTTTGTCCAGCCCGTAGTGATCGCGGTTCAGAATCTCTTGGGCGTGGTTCATGTCAAAATTATCGTCCGAATAAACGCCCCACGGCAACTCCAACATCGTGTTCAAATAATCGAGTTGGGTGGAGTAATCCGGCGAGAACATATGCATGTGTTCAAGCCGTTTCACTTCTTTCTCGAACTGCTCAGCCACGCTCTCGTTCCATTTCTTTTCTTTCGCCCGTGCGCGCAATTCCTTTATAGTCTGTTCGTTGTTGTCGTCGTCGCCCAGGTCTTTTTTGATGGTCTCCATCTCCTGTTGCAGAAAATACTCCCGCTGCCGCTGATCGATTTTCTCGGCGGTCCGGCGACGCACGTCTGCCTTGATATTCTCCTCCGCCAGGTCTTTCTCCAACAGCTCGAGCAGGGCTGTAGCACGCTCGCTCAGCGAGTGGATCTCCAACAACCCCTGTTTGGTCTTGGACGGCATAGGGTAGATGGCGCAAATGTAGTTCAGCAGGGTAGGTGCGTTGCTCAGCGTTTTGATGGTCGCCTGCAGACCTGTGGGCACTTCTTCACGCGTGTCCAGAATCTTCAGAACCGTCTCTTTGATGGCATCGACCGTCACCTTGAACTGCTTGTCGCTCTTCAGCGGCATTTGTTCGGCTATCTCGACCACTTGGGCGAGGAGCTGACCGTTCTCATCTACCTTGAAATCATTCACTTGAATACGTTTCAGACCCTCAAAAACGGTCATCATCGTATCTTTGCCCATTTGCGGAACAGGTATGATTTGTATCACGTGAGCCAGTGTGCCCAGCGTGTACAGATCTTTGCCTTCCGGATTGGACAGGTTGTCGTCTTTCTGTGTCAGCAGAATAATCGGCCGGTCCTCTTTGTCCGCCGACTTAATCAGTTTGAGACTGTTTTTCTTCGACACCGCGATCGGCAACAACACCCCCGGAAACAACACCGTGTTCTTGATAGGTAGTACCTCGTAGTACCTTTGTTCTTCTATGTTATATCTTTCTTCCATAATTCACCTTATTGTATCTTTTATTTTCTTTCTTTACTGGTGTTATTCTTTCTTCTAATTTCCTATCTACTATTAGTTCTTAATTAGTTCTTAACATGCTATTTTACATAATCGTGATTAGGTTTGAAACTCCTATATATTTATATATACCTTGTTTGTACAATAATTATACCAATTATTATTGTATGACATTTTGGCAGTTTTCTTCATTGTTTATTATCCGGCATGTTATGCCGGTCTTAATTTTTATCTTGTCTTTGGCAGTTTTCATTTTTAGTATTCCTGTATGTCCATTCTCCGGCATGTTATGCCGGTCTTATCTTCTCTGTGCATTTCTCGCGCATCATTGCGCGGCGAGCTTCTCATTTTTTTCTTTCAAAACCACCATCCGCACGAACACCGGAAACATCCCGTATTTCACCGGTGTATTTCTCCCTTCATTGAGGAACACATCCGGTTTTTCGTTGAACTGCGCGTTCCATCGTGCCCGCAACTCAGCGTATCTCGGATGGTTCTTGTCTTTGATGATCTGACTGGCTTCACGGCAAACCTCCTGCCATAGCCTGGCTTGTTTCAGCTCAGCCTCTGTCCTGGGGCTACGCTTGTAATCGCGGCTCCGACGCTTGAAGATCTCCTGCGGACCCACCTTTATCACGTGTCCGCTGTCGTCTTTCCATTGTTTGAAACGAGCTTGAAAGCCTGACGATCCCGCCAGTTTTCCTCTCAAACTGTCTATTCCCGGACTCAATTCTGCTTGTGCCATCTTTTTTCTCCTTTCTTACTATATTTTTAAAGTTTTTTACCTTACTATTTTACATAATTCTTTAGTTCTTATTTAGTTCATTTTTAGTTCATATTTAGTTCTTATTTAGTTCTTCACCATACAATTACGATACGTTTCTGTACCGTATCAGTACATTTTTTTCATTTATAGAGGTACTACTCCACTCAAAAATATTGTTTGCATTGATTATTTGGTTTTAGTCACGCGTTTAGAGATAGTTAGCCCTGCATCTTGGAATATGAATATATGTATTTTTTTGTACTTAATGTTCAAAATTCTGCGCAAAGGTACAACTTTTTGCGCAAATATGCAAACATTTGTGTCAAAAGTCCACAAATTTAAGCAATTAAGCAAAATTATTTGAGTTTGGAGGATAAGATATTCATCAGTTCGGTGTTCATCTCTGCTTCGCGGTGTACCCAGAGTTGCCAAAACTGCTCACGCAAAGGGTCATTCTCGGGATACAGGTTCATGAGCGAATCGCGGATAATCCATTGAGATTGAACATATTTGCTGTACTCTTCATGGCATGCTATATAGGCTTGTATATCTGCTTGATTATTAGCATCAAAAGAGTCATGGCAGTTGATCATTTCCAATAAATGCGCACGCTCTTTGGCGATGTACGAATCGACCTGTTCGGTCATGGTTTCGAAGCGTTGTTGCTCTTTTTGGCGCTCGTACCAAGAGAGGTAGAAAAGCGTGATAGCAGATAGTAAAAGAAGGGAAGATAGGATGATGGGTAGCAAGCGGATGAGCTGTTTGCGATGGTTGAGAGCCTTGCGTAAAGCAGTGATAGTGGCAAATTGCCCTGTGGGACAGATGTTCGGAAAGAGCTGTTGTAAGGCGATGATGTCTCTGCTCGGATCATTAGCGACCGGCGAGACCGATGCGTCCGTTGCCGATAGTCCGAAATCAATCAGTTTGGCGTTGGTGCCATGACGGGTAATGAGGATGTTATCCGCCTTGAGGTCATGGTGAACGAGTTGGAGGCTGTGGATGTATTCGAGCGCATCCATGAGTTGGTTCAAGACTCGTTCCCGCAATGCTTTGGAAGGGTTCGTTTGGAGCCATTCTGCGAGTGTCTCTCCGTCGATCCATTCCTGTACGATGCACCGCCCCACTCCGTCAATCTCTTCCAAGGAATAGGTCGCGGCGATGTTAGGATGAACGAGCTGAATGCCGAGTTGGAACTCCTGCTCTTGTTGCAGTCTGTAGTCCGTCAGCGAGGCTGTTTCGGGCGCGAGTGCCTTAAGCACAAACCGCCGCCCATAACGTGTGGCGGTGTAGATTTGCGTCCGCGAATGGCTATTAGTAAGAGTGATATTATGCCATTCTGACGAAAAATCAGCAGGCACTATGAAGTCAGAGGAGGATTCCATATCATTTTATAATTTCTTAACGGAATTCAGACCATGTTTGGAACCGGCTACGTATGAAAATCCTTCCTTTGTACTTTGTACATTGTTCCTTTGTACATTATCGAGGTACATCGGTTTGCCGATGAGGAAACAGGCGGTGTCGAAGGTGTCGCCGACTTGGAGTTTGGCATTCTCAGCTTCTTCTACAAAGAAATGTGCTTCGCTCTCATAACGGAAAACACAACGGCGGTTTGGAAGCCATGTTATCTCCATCCGATCGCCTTTCTGCAGATCGTCGATATGCACGCCCTCGCCTTCAAAAGCGGCACTCTCAATGTCCGTCCGTGTAGCGAGCGATGCCTGATATGCCTCCCAGTCGGCAAAGCCGAGGAACTGTGCAAGCAGACAAAGCGTCGTTCTGCGCGTCGTGTCCGCCCCGTCGATATAGCCCCAGAGGCGCTTGAGCGTCGTGGGCGAGAGGTTCTCGTGGAGCCGCTCCCAGATGACGCCTGCGAGAAACTCAAAGTCGTAGGGCGTGCGGATCTTGCGCTTCACTTCATGCTCAACATCCATCCGCAGGGTTGCTATTTCCGGAGAGTATTTGGTTATCATTTCTTGCGTTTCTTATTTGACGATATATTCCGTTTTCAGATATTCGGTGTTCGGAACGGCACTAACGGCTTCAAGGAAGACGTAGTTGTTATAGCGCACGCGTTCGTTCTGGTAGCCCATATAAATGGTACGATTTCCTTTTGTCGGTATTCGTCCGTTGCATGATTGCGTGCCTATGGTCGAATAATCAATGCTGTATTGCAGTTTGGCGGGATTAGCGCCGTCCTGGAATTTCTTAGCCTGATCAGCGCTATAGAAGACATACATATTGATATACGCTTCTTCCTCACGCGGCGGCTGATTCTCACCGAGCAGCAACTCAAAGAGGCTGGATCCGTGAGACGAACTCCTCTCGTAGAGAGGAATGCCAAGGAACTTGACTTTCTTATAGGATTTAGCTAAGTTGTCGCCAAAATGTCCGTCAGAGGAACGACTGCCCTCGTTGGTGGAGATACGCAGCGAGTACATCACATCTTTGGCACCGGCAGGGATCTGGATGGCTACGATAGCCCTGTCAGCATTTGTTGTACCGGAGAAAGCAGCCTTGAGCTGGCTGCGGAGGGTGAATTTACGCGGTTCCTCAAAGAGGTTTTGCATCTTGATACCCGGAATCGCCTTGACGCGGAAATCACCTTTCTGTCCTTCCACCTCGCGCGTCTCAACGGTTTTGGTCTCAAATGCACGGTTGACGGAATTAGGCTTATAGGCGATATCTATGTTTGCATATTGGCGCCCTTTGGGATTAATCTCTACCAAATATACCGCAGAGAACTGAATAGCAATCGAGTCCTTGACCATTTTCTTGCCTATGTATGACTTCAGAAGCTGATGGCTGTTGGTGTTATAGATGCGGATATCTGCCGGTTTCTCGGTCTCGATATGCAGCATCAGTTTGTCTCCCCGCTCCAGATAGAAAGGATAAGCCTGCGTTTCCGACAACAGTTCTTCGGGCTTTTGGAGCAAGATATGAGGCGTATTGCAGACATTCTGCTGAATGACATACGGGATGGATTTATGCGCTTCGGCGATGAGCGAGTCAATCTGACGCGCTTTCGCATATTCAGCGGAATCCAACTCAGCAGCGTTGTAATGGAATGATAATTCCTGATCCAACTTACGGAGTTCCTCTACTCCCTGCTGCGTGGCGTATTGCTGCGGATCCGCCAACTTACGTTGCAGTACATCCACCTGCTGATAAACCTTACGACACTCGGATTCGAACGAGCCTTCAGTAACCGTTTCTGCTTGGGATGAAGATTGCTTATCCGAAGATTTACTACCTCCGCAAGCCATAAAGAAAGCGGATAGTGCGATGAGAAATAAAATGCGTTTCATAGGCCTGTTACAATTTGCGTGCAAAGATACAATAAATTTCTGATATATGCAAGTCCTTTTTAATTATGAAAAGATATTGTGCTTAATTTTAGAGTTTTTGTTGTAGTTCATTAACAAGTCTTTGATGCGCTTGCAATCAGACTTGTCGAGGCATTTGGCGGTTAGTTTACCGCCGACGGCTTGGATAGTGATGTCTGCTCCGATGAAGTGTTGGTCAATCACTACCCTACGGATAAACCGGAAAGCCAAAGTGTCCTCGTCCACGCCGATGAGGTACTTATTACGCTTACTAACCGTGATGGTTTGTTCGTCGGTGTCGATCTCTATTTGCCACGGAGTTAGAATATCCGCCGCATGTCCATTAGCCAGCAATGAGGCCTCAGAGGAAGAAAAATGGTATTTCATAGTGTTACGATTATTTATTTATATATTTGTTAGCTCCTTGAATGATTTTAGTCACAGAATCCAATGCTTTTTCATCGAACTCTCCGAAGATTTTGCGTAAATGTTCTTTCGATTCGTTTTGGATATCTTCAGTAATACACGAAGCAAGAGCAGTGACAGCAGCTGTTAAAGCCGCCGCATCATCGGCATAGCCCACTCCGACTATAGCATCAGGTAAAAGATCAACAGGAAGGATGAAATATCCGAGTGTACCAATTATCATAGCCTTCTCTTTTAAGTTAATATCTCCGGATTTTAGCAGATTAAACAACAAAAAGACAGGATAAAGGACTGTTGCCCCAATAGATTTCCCCAATTTCCCGATTTTTTGCAACAATTCATTTTCTGAAAAATACTTCTCGTATAATTTTAAATTGGCAGTAATATCTTCCAACTTCACCTCAGAAATGGAGTTTTTTATTTTACTTGCGCCACCAGATACTTTTTGTGATGCAACAGAAGCAGTTTGTTTGATAGAATCAAGAAGTCCCATAGTATTTAATTATTATATCCTTCATACCCAATGGCCTTGATTTTGAGTTCCGGGACATCGGGATTATCGGTGTGGTTGATATTACGATTAATAGTCTGTGCAAGTGTTTGGGCTATCTGGATGGCACGCATATCTCTTGCCGTAACGCTCCATGCGACACGAAGTGCAACGGCGTTCACTTTATGCTCCAGATGACGTGCAAAATAACCGGCATTAGCGTTGGTATGATAGCGTTGGCGGTCTGCTGAAAGAAGAGAATATTGAGTTCCTAATAAACTCGCAAATTCCTTGTATAAAGCATCAAAAGCAGGAATATCATTAAGCGTAATATTCGGGTCATCGTATGTTTCATCGCCTTTCTTGGCTCCGTAGGTAAAATGAAATTGTGTCGGATAAGCAGGCTCACTTCCTCCGCTGGCTGCAAGGATGGTAAACACCCATTTGTCTTCACTATCCAAAAGCCGATTGAGGTCTTCCATACATTCTTCACGACCGGTTGTATTGTCGTTTTTATAGAGATAGAAAGAGTTATAGGGGCGTGTCTCTCCCACCTCGCGGCTTACATAATTGAAACCGCCTATTTTAGCCAAATAGTATGCCCACCAACCGATAATCGGGTCCACAATATTACTGGGAGAGAAAATGGTAACTTTGGATTTGCGGTCAATACACTGACCATAGATAGTATTAACCGGAAAATGCTCTACTGCCAGCAAGTCTGTAACTCTCTCTTCCGGCGTTGCCGTGCTTGACAGATTGATCAATCGGAATTTATCGGAGATAGCAACTGCATCTAAGATCTCGTCTTCTTTGAGTCCCAAACGAGCTTGAATCTCCACGACTGACACGTACCGCGGTACGATTTGCAAACCTGTAGGACGGTCGAGTTTGCGTTCAAAAGCCAAGTGGAGACGTTCTGCCCATCCTTCGGATTTCTCTTTGCGCTCGTCTTTCTCCATAACCTCAGAGAACGCAGAGCCGATGAGTCCGGCAGGAACGGCAAAGATAGCTATTCCGAGCACACCGATGATACAGGCGATGATTCGGCCGGTTATGGTAATAGGCGGTGTGTCGGCAAAACCTCCGGGATCACCGATATACTGCGCAAACGCCCAGAGGACAGATGTCCAGCCGTTGTTATAGACTTCCGGTTGTGCTTCGTGCTCCACAAAGAAAAGAATGAACGAGAGGATCAGTGTAATGATTGTAAGGAACTGAACGGACACCCACATCTCATCTTTCTTGGCACGCATAGCCCGCGAGAGGACGTTGAAGGCCTTCAAGTAACGGAACACTCGCATGAGACGTGCAATACGAAGCGCCTTGAGTGCCACATACGGAACCGGCATGAAGAAGTGCAGGTAGAAGGGATACGTGGAGAGGATGTCAATCAAGCCGTAGAACGAGAAGCAGTAACGTACTCTACCCCAGAAGCCTTTGTATTTATCGTCAATCAGATCGGCACACCAAATTCGGAGGGAGACTTCAATGGTGAAAAAGGCAGTAGTGAAATAGTCCACCACTTTGAGCCAGATACCGTATTTTTCTACGATTCCATCGTACGTAGAGAGGAATACCTCAACCGTCGAAAGAATGATGAGACCTATAATGGCATAATCTACGTAGTTATGCCATTGTTTGGTGTGCAGATTATCATCAAAGACGCGCGCCAGTTCTTGTTTGAATGTTTGTATTTTAGTCATTGTTTTGTTGTTTTGTGAGCAGGGGAACGATCAAACTCCCCTGCCCTGTTTAATTTCGCCTAATTGGCACTATGATTTCTCGCGCTTGAGTGATTCACGAGCGCTTTCAATCTGGCGTTTCAGCGAATCGATAGCACTGTCATGGCGTGCAGCGGCATCGATTTTAGACTTGCGATAAGATGCCTTGCTCGACGGCGAAGAGGCACCTTTAATCAAAGAAGCATAACGTTCGTTGTCACGTTTCTTGGCTTCTTTTTCTCTGTCAAGACTTGCACGCAAGTCAATGATTCTCTTGCGATAATACTCTTTACTCATAGTTTTACATATTAAAAAGATTAATTACTTTTAGTAAGCAGAGGAGTGGTCAGACTCCCCTGCCCTGTTTGGACTGTGACTTATGCGCGACCTGCAGCAGAGATAGTACCGCTGTTGTCTGCCAACTCGGTGTCCTTTGCATTAGCAACCTGAACGCCAATACCATACATCTCAGCAATCTTCTTCTCGAAGTTACCTACCTGCATGTTACCTACGATTTTCAGTTCACCACCGGCTTTACCCTCAGCGCGGATGGATGCCAGCGTAGCGTCGTCATCAGCAAATGCGCCCTTGCAAGTAGCGCTCTTGTAAACGCGGAGAGATGCTCCAAATGCTTTCTTGAAATCAGCCTTGAGGGTCTTAACCTTCATGTTACCCTTTAATGCAATTTCTGCCATAATTGTAAAAATTTAAAGTTAATAAATGATCATTTATTGCCCGCAACATTAAGGACTGCAGGCTTGTCCTGTTACTTACTTTCACCACGAGCGGCTTGCCCGATGGTCAGTTTGTTATCCACACACTCTTTCCCTTTCGGATCTTTGATTTGAACTGTCAAACCGAACATCTGGTCGAATAGTTTTTCTGCTTCGCCTACTTTCATCGAAGCTTTAATTTTCAACTCGTCATTACTCTTCGTAGTGACATCTTTTGTGGTCTTCTTGTTCAACGCGGCCAATGTCATTTCAGGGTCTGCGAGCTGAGCACCTTTGTAAATAGCGAGAGTTACACCGAAAGTTTTTTTGAAATCCGCACAAATAGTTTTCACTTTTTTGTTCGGTGCCACCGAGAACTCTGCGTTCGTAAAGTGGTCTTTAATAGAATTTAAAAGTCCCATAGTGAATTATTTTAATTGGTAAAAATTGATTATTTCCAAACACCTTTCTTGTAGCCGTTTTTCTTTGTTATTGCCATCCATAAATAACGATTTATGTTATTAGGCATATTCTATTTTTGTCATAACACTCATATACTAACATAAATTGACTATTATTTATATTCAATAACAGCATCTATATCAGTGCATATAATATTTGCTATCGATTTGTCTGGAACAGTTATCTTCTTTAAAGATGGCCACATAAAATCCCAAAATCGCACACTAATTTTAGTTACTCGTTTTCTATCAATATGGGATGGAAATACAACAACCCTCGTAGCTTTTCTTTCTGCATCATTTATTCGACCATCCCAAATGCCATAAATGAAACATGATTTTGAGTCCCCAGAATTTTCACTCCATTGCAAATACTTTTTTTCTAGTATCATAATTATATTTTTTTGCCCCTACTCTTAGATAGCCTTTTCGGGATACGGCTTGCGCGTTGCGCTTTTATTCAATGATTATTCGTTTTCGCATACAGATGTGTAAAAAATTGATTTTAATTATTTTCAGGGGCATTTAGACTAAATCCATACATATCTATCAGTTTAGCAAGTTTGTAATGGTAGTCTGTAGTGTGTCCATTAAAATCAATTACTTTAACTTCTTCACGCAATTTATCCAACAATTCCTTATTGTCAATATAGAATTTGTAAATGTTTTTAAGCTCGTTTTCTTTACATACACCAAAGCCACCAAACATACTATGGAATGTTTGTATGAAATAGGTGTCAAATGCCGGAATATTGCCATACACACCCAACATTATTTTGGTAATTAATGTAATAGACGGATATGTTTTCTCATTTTCATCAGACATGATTTTTTCTAGAACACCTCCAATAGTATGATATTCATTTATAAGATTTTGAATAGTGACATCATCGTACTTATCCACATCCAATTCCCATATTTTGGGGTTTACTTTTGCAGTTTCATCAAAATGCGTTATAAGTTCTTTAAGTGCCGCCGGACTACGCAAACGAAGTTTACTACTGCCTCGCAGCATGCCCCAACTGGTCAAATAACTCCATAGATGCATACAACTATTTTCCATATTCTCTGTTAAATGCCCCTTGTGTTCCTGAAAATACAAGTAGCAAAAATCATATGAAGCATATCGTAATGTCTCCTTTCTTTCTTGACGGAAAAGCAGTATGGTTTCTCTTATTTTGCTCGAATCTAATCTTGTTGCCATAATAGTATGATTTTTAATTGGTTAATGATTCTTTGTCCCCCACCCGCTGATCAAGGCGGATGAGGTGAGATGTATTATTCCAAAACGATAAACTCTGTGCGGCGGTTCTCTGCTGCCATCGGGTCTTCGGTATTCTTCAACTCGGAAGAACCTTTACCAACAGCCTCCAGACGGGAAGCATCAATACCTTCATGCTCTACCATAAAATCTACAGCAGCCTGTGCACGGGCCTCAGATAGTTTCTGATTGAAAGCTGCGTCGCCTTCTGCAGAGGTATGACCTTCCAAACGAAGACGGAGTTCGGGGTTCTTATCCAGAACTTTAGCCAAATCATGGAGTACGAACTTAGCGCTCTCGCTCAGGTCAGCCTTGCCTTGTACAAACTCAGCAGCATTGAAGTTCTTCTCAATCTCCTCAATCTGCTGGATGTAGAGGGTGTCATGAACAACCACCACTTTCTCTACTTCCACAATCTGCGGTTCAGCAGGTTTCTGGCAGCCACGCATCAACAGCAATATGATTATGATAATTATCAGCAAGATTGCCAACAGAATCCACAACCAATTCTTCGATTTCTTCTCTTCCGGTTTTGGAGGAACATAGCCATTTAGGTATTCCAATGTATACTCGCCACGTTTTCCAATTCCTTTTTCTGCTGCCTCATATTTTGCGAACTCGATATCATATAACTTTGCTTGCGCCATCATTTTCTCAAACATTTCTTTCGGCCACATCGCTACTGTAAACATAAGGTCTGTGCCATCCGGTAGAGTAACGTAGAAATGTGTTCTTTTCCATTCTTCAAAATACTCGTCATCAAAGGTAGTCTTAGAAGCTTTTACCAATTTTTCTTTTTCAGCAACTGTAACGAGCAATGGTTCGTCTGTTTTAGTTTCTTGAATAACACTCAAGGGGAAAGCTTTGTTGAGATCATCAACGGTTGCATGCGGATACATTTTAATGTACGCATCAATAATTCCTAATGCTGCCCATTTTTGGGATTTAACATAAACTCTTACTTTACTTGCCATAATTTTAGAATTTTTAAGGTTAATAATATTGATTATATTGGTTATTTTCTTTTTCTTCCCGTGAGCACTGACAACACAAATCCTCCTATCTTACGCTCCAATCCTTGTTTGGTAGTCGGGATGCCTGTTTTACTGGCGACTTTTGTTTTCAAACCGCTGATTCCAACAGCGCGTTTTAGTGAGAATGACAATCCTTTCATGGTTGTAAAATTTATATTTATTTTTCCGCCTGCAAAGGTACTACTTTTTCGCGATATATTTATGGTCCTTTTTAGTCCTTTTTGCATTAACGTTTGTGTATGTAAGTAATTTGTTGTACTTTTGCAGCGTTTTTCGAGCAAGCGTACATGCACAAAAAAGCACGAACGATTCTTGTTCATGCTCTGTGGTCCTAGGAAAACCAGTAAATACCAACAAGAAACGCCCGTGCGATGCAAGGACGTTTGCTCGTTTTGTTCTTAGGTATTTACACGTAATGAAATTTCCTAGGTTTCAGAGCCGTGTCGAACAAGAAGCAAACGAATTAAATCATTATGTCCTCCTGTTTAACGTCAGTGAGTGACGGTATTCTTATACCATTTAGACCTTTTCGGGTGCAAAGGTACTACATTTTTTTGAATTGTGCAAGACTATTGAATATTTTGCCCCCAAAAAAACGGACCGAAGTCCGTTCTTAATCTTGATTTAACATCTGTAAAGTGATGGGGGAACTATTATAAATCGCCGGACCAACCGTGACCTAAATCCCAGTGTTCGTCATATCGGAACTCGAAATATGGCAGGGCAAAGTATTTCTCAAGCAATTCGGTTAATTCATCTTCTTTGTCCTTTGCCCACTGACCGACGAAGACCACGAAATGATCCACGCTCCATGATACACGGCCACGGGGCACTTGGGTGTAGTCCCCCTTGAACTTCGTTGGCTCGTTGTTGGCTAATGCTTTGAAATATTGTTTCTGCCAAATCTGACGATGAAGTGTCCGATAGTTAATATACGGAATCCCTTTGTCCGCTGCTTCCTCTACCATTTTTGGCGTCAGTTCCTTCTTATAAACACCAAAGAAATCATGTTCCTCCGGATCGTACCAGAAGATTCCAACAGCAGGCATTGGCTCGTCAAAGGACTTCATATCCGCCATTATTGCCTCTTTCTCGCTTTGTGATAAAGTAGTCATATAGTCTTATTAAAAAACCTTTGCGAGTGCAAAGGTACTACATTTTTTTGAATTGTGCAAATTATTTTTATACTTTGGCACAAAAAAACGGACCGAAGTCCGTTCTTTACGCCAATTCATCAATAGATGCATATGTGTGCCATCCGACTGTTTGTTCCGCGGCCTGACGATTGGCCTGAATATCATCAATGAAAACGACAGAAAACGGTGTGCCTGCCGGCAAAGATTCCGAAATGGTTTTCTGTACCGCCTCAAAGATCTGCGGCTCGGGTTTGGACATATGCATCTTTTGCGAGAGGAACAGGCCGTCAAAATACGTATCCAAGCGGTATTGGCGGTTGATGAAATCAAAATGCAGGTCGTTGCCGTTGGAGAGCAGATAGACAGGATGGCCTTTCTGTCGCAGGGAGGCTACAAACTGCAGCCGTTCCGCCGGCAGCTCGTCCAACATAGCCATCCAAGCCTCCAGTACATCGTCTCTCGTTGTACCGGGATGGCAGTATTGGAGCACCTGCGTAAGGAAATCCTCCGGCTCAATCAGCCCTCTCTCGAAATCCGCCATGAGTTGTTTGGATGCTACGCTGACCGCCTTGACACCTTCGCCGTTGCTATCCATTCCCAGCACAGCACGCATATTCTTCTCGCCCATGAGTCTCTCAAAGGCCTGAAAACAGCGCTTCACATCCAGTTTGATGAGCACGCCGCCCAAATCAAAAACATATACTACCATTTAGATAAAAAACATTATTTCTTTTCCGGTTCCGGTTCCGTCAAACGGAAATTGACAGGTATGGTATATTTGCAACGCACGATCTCGTCCTGCAAAACACCCGGGGTCCATTTCGGCATGGAGCCTACTACCCTCTTGGCTTCTGCATCCAAAGCCATATCGCCGGAAGAACGGATGACCTCTATGTTTGAGAGTGAACCATCTTTATTGACTACAACTTGTACAATCGCCTTTCCTTGTGCTCCCTGTTGGGCAGCCTCCTCAGGATAGACAACGTTTTGGGCTATATACTGATACATCATCTGTGTTCCACCGGGGAACTCCGGTTGCTTGTCACAAGCCATGTACACCTCTCCCGTATAAGGATCCGCCGCAGCATTTACTCCTTTTGCAATCGATTTGAATGATTTAGAATAGACCGGAGCGTTTATATCCACCCAAGCACTCATTTTGTTAATCAACTGCGCACCGAGTACTATCGGGTTGGCTACAGTCTCAGCAACGGCATCCATACTGTGTTGATAGGCGGGCGAATAACTAGCATCAATAAGCATTTGCAGGTCAGAAAGCGATACATCTTTATGGAAAATCTGCATCAACACGGTAGGGATATTCTCGGAGATATAATTCATCAGTTTAGCCACCACTTGTTCTGCATTAGCCACCCCGCTTGCGCGTAATTGCATAGTCATAGGTCCGGCTATTCCGGCGAAAGTCTGATTGATTATTTCTCCTGTTTTGGAGGCTTTGTAATAGTTTTTAAAAGTCTCTTCGTACTCTTTAGTAACTCCTTTAGCTTTAATTGCTTTGGGCTTGAAACCATTGACGATATCGGAGATAGCGGTGCTGATGGACTCCGCAAAATCTTTGTATTCCGCACTCTGCTCCAGTCCTACCAAGGCATTCTGCATTTTTCCTTGCAGGTCTTTAAATCGCGGGTTGGAATAGATATCCGCCAGTTGCTGCAACTCCTCCTCGGATACATGTTTGCGGAACGCGGGTTCATAAATATCCGTCAGATCGTCCATCATCTGTGACGAGGCATAACGCGATAGCACTTGCATGACCTGGTCCGTTTTTTCGGGAAAAGCCTGTTGCAGGAGATTGTTCAGTTGCTGCTCGTACTGTTGCATAGAGGCGGTAGTTTCCCCATTTTTGAGGTATCGACTCAGTGCGTCACGGTATGAATCAGCATGCAGTGGCAGCAACACAGCTATCGCAAGTATGACAAAAAAAGAACGTCTCATAAGAAAACTTTATTTTGTATTATACTTCGGGGTCAGAATAAGGTGCGCCGTATTCGTTCTCATCGGGATCGGAAGGCAGGCACATTAACAGCCATGAAGCAAGCGCAAACCACCAATACTCAGCGCGGGAAGCGCGACCGGAAAGGGTGAAATACTTCTCGGACAGACAAGTTGTGATAGAATCAATAAATGAAATCATAAGAGTAAGAATTTAAAAGGTTAATAATGAAGTTTGTTGTATAAATAAAAACGAGTATTAATGTTTTGCGATATCAAGGTATTCATGCTTAAGCCATTCTACCATCTCATCGCTTATATTATTGCCGAACTGCCGGCAGACATCCCTACTCCAGCGTTGCGCCATATCGATACGGGAAGCCTGGTCGTTTATACCTTGTAGCTTCGCGTAGATATATCCGGCATTGAAATTATCCCCGGCTCCTACGGTACTGACGGTTTCTATCGGTCTGGCGGGGTACGATTCCTGTCCTTCGGGTGTATAGACATGTATCGGGTTAGCGCCGTCGGTCACGATCAGCGTGTCACAGAAAGTCCGCACCCGCACATAAATAGCCTCTCCATCGTGGAGATCGTACAGGTAGCCAAAATCTTCTATCGATCCGCGAACAATATTCGCCAGACGCATATTTTCCTCGATAAAAGGCAGCACAGCGGGGCGCTCTGCAATATGAGATTTCCGGAAATTGATGTCATAATAGAGCCATGCGCCGGCTTTCCGTGCTTTCTGTAACAACGATGCTACAGCCGGCCGTATGGCGGGATTGATGGCAAAGAATGAACCGTAAAGCACGATGTCATCGCTCTTTATCTCCGGTAATATACCGTCCAAAGCAAGTGAAGCATGGTCTTTGTAGAAGATATAATTCGCATCGTTCCGCTCATTGAGGAACGCAAGCGAAATATGCGATTTGCTTCCCCTGTGCCGGCATACGTAATCGGGCGACACTCCGTTTTGGGTCAAGTAACTACAAATCATATCACCAATGTGATCGTCACCCACTTCGGTGATCATAATACACGGCATTCCCGCCCTTCCGAGCGAGACGACACTATTGAATGTCGAGCCGCCTGGGACTGCTTTCTGCGGCTGGTCGTTCTTGAAGAGAATATCGAGAACAGCCTCTCCGATACCTATTACTCGCGGATCATCCATGGTTCATCAAATCAGCAATCTTGTTTGTTTGCGATACTCGGCATAACCGGGTTTGTTAGCCAGTTGGCGATGCTCCATGAGCGGAATGGAGATACCGAGGAAAAGTGCGGTCATGGCTATCGGCCCCAGAATAAACCAGTCTATACCATTCAGCGCGGCGTACATAATCCAAATACCCCACCAGAACTGGATTTCACCGAAATAATTAGGATGCCGGCCGTGTTTCCAAAGACCTACATTGCAAACCTCTCCCGGATGAGCGGCACGAAAATCATGGCTCTGTTTGTCCGCGATAAGCTGGATAGTAGCCGATGAAAGACAGACTATACAGCCGAAAAAGAGGAATACAAGACTGATAACTGACGTCTGATTGCTTACCTCATATAACTTTAACCCGGGTAGCATGGCGGCAAAAACAACCAGTGTCGGCACCATGTTTAGACCAAAGAAATTGATCAAATGGAATAAAACCGGATGAAGACTTCTATACTTGGTATAGCGCCAATCTTCATGTGCTATGCCCTTGAAGGTGATTGCCCAGTTACGCGTCAACCGCCATCCCCAGTACCATGATGCAATCAGCAACAGGACTACCGGCATTGACCAGACGCCTGTGTAAAACGCCCATGCCAGAAAAGCCACGGGCGGGAAGACACTCCAATAAGGGTCATACACTGATACATTTTCATACAGCAATCCAAACGCCCAGACTACAACCGTAGCCACTACATCCGCGATGAAAAGGGCAATTATCGGATGAAGGTTCAACGAATGAACGGATGATTGAAACACCAACCAGCCGATGATACCGGCGATAACGTAAATGGCGGTAATCAGCGCAATGCTGACCCATTTGGAGTAAGCACGTTTCATACGATTTTATCGATAGTTTTTAACCAATAGTTACTTCCGGATTGATCTTTCGGATCAAGCCTTTTAACACATCGCCCGGACCAAATTCATAGAACTCGGTAGCACCGTCGGCAATCATGTTTTGTACCGACTGCGTCCAGCGAACGGGAGATGTAAGTTGTTTGAGCAGGTTTTCGCGGATGAAATCGGGGTTTTTCTCTGCTTTGGCAGTCACGTTCTGATAGATCGGACAGAAGGGATTGTGGAACTCCGTTTTGAGGATTGCCTCCTTCAGATCTTCTGCCGCAGGAGCCATCAGCGGGGAATGGAAAGCACCGCCAACAGGGAGTCTCAATGCTCTCCGGGCGCCCGCCTCTTTCATCGCTGCGCAAGCTGCATCGACAGCCTCCATTTCACCGGAGATAACAATCTGACCGGGGCAGTTGAAATTGGCAGCCACCACTACTCCACTTTTCTGCGCTTCACATATCTCCACAACCTTCTCGTCATCCAGACCGAGCACAGCAGCCATAGTTCCTGGATTAGACTCACAGGCTGCTTGCATCGCTTGCGCACGCGCGGATACTAATAATAAGGCGTCCTCAAACTTTAGTGCGCCACACGCTACCAGCGCGGAGAACTCTCCCAGGCTGTGCCCTGCCACCATCTGAGGTGTCTCAATGGTCATCAGCCGCTGCGCTACTACCGAGTGCAGGAAGACTGCCGGCTGGGTCACTTTGGTCTGTTTCAGATCATCCGCCGTGCCGGAAAACATCACCTCAGTGAGCGAGAAGCCAAGCAACCTGTCGGCTGCTTGGCATAACTCGCGCGCTTCTTTGTGCGCGTCATACAGATCTTTGCACATTCCCGGGAACTGGCTTCCCTGCCCCGGAAAAACAAACGCTTTCATCACTTAACCATGATTGCGGCAACCAGTGCCAGAATAGCATAGAACTCCGGAAGAGCCGCATAAATCATCGTGTTGGTCTGCACGTCATGACCTGCTGCGATGCCGGCGATACCATTAGCGCATACCATACCCTGACGAATAGCAGAGAAAAGGCAAGTGAGTCCAACGAGAGTTCCTACACCGAAATAGATTGCTCCGTGAGCGGCAATATATTCGGGAGTACTACCCAGGAACCACATCAAGAATCCTACGAAACCGTAGAGACCTTGCGTAGCAGGCATGGCGGAAAGCACCATGTACGAAGATGATTTAGCAGGGTTCTTTTTGAGTGCGCCTTCCGCTGCATTGGCAGCGATAGTAGTGCCGTACGAAGAACCAATACCGGCGAGACCCAACATGAGGCCCAGACCGAGATAACCAAGAATTAATTCCATAATAGTTTAAATATTTTTTAATTGTTAATATGATTCGTGTTATCGAGATATCGAAATACCGATATATCGAGTTATTTCTTAAAGGGCTGATATAACTGACCTTTACCTTCATATCCCGAGTTCTTGAAGTACTCGACGAACGTAAGACGCAACGGGTGCACAAACGCTCCGAGCGCAGACATGAGGATATTCAGCACATGCCCGAACAGGAGAATTAGAAGGAAGGGCAACCACTGCCATGTAGGATGTTCCCCCAGCACCATGAGCGCGATACTATTGAACGCGCCACCGAGCATACCTCCAGCCAATCCGAGTGCGTACAAACGGACGTACGAGAGAACATCTCCCAATAAGCCGGTAGCCATATTATAGGTATCCCACAAACCTGCTCCGATATTGAGAAGCGGATTGCGACCGGGTTTATTGAAGATATAAATGGCCAGTGCGGAAACAACAGCAATCGAAATGATGGTCCATTTGGTCACCTCTGTCGGCAGATTGAGCAATGCCGCTACGGACAGCACAATCAAACCTCCCACGATGAGCAGAACCCATCCCCATACGGAGAGCGTCTCTGCAAATCCGAAACGCTTGGTGTAGCATAGCGCCTTGACTACCATCGCCAGACAGATATGGAACACACCAATACCGATGGAGAGAACCATCTGCGCATCAAATCCCATCACATTACCGCTAATAATCAGGTGTTTGAGTGACTCGGGGTACCAGGACGCTTCGAGTAACGGTATTCCGAAGAAGGTACCCAGGAAGAGACCTACAATCGTCGTACCCACACCAAGGGTCGCGATAATTGGTCCGAGTCCCTCGAACATCTCTATATTCACCTTCTTGTAGTAGGTAAGAAGTCCAAAGGCAATCAGCACGAGTCCGTATCCGGCATCTCCCATACACATTGCAAAGAAGAGGAGATAGAACGGCGCGAGTATCGGCGTGGGGTCGAACTCACCATAAGTCGGCCAACCGTACATGCCCGTGAAGACCTCGAAGAGTTTGGCGAACCGGTTGTTATGCAACTTAACCGGTGTGGCATCTTCTGCTACCGGATCCGTTTCCTCATAATAAACCTCTGCTTTCGCCAGCATGGCATTGAGTTCGGGCTCTTTGTCTATCGGGCAGAAACCCTCAAAGAGGCAGAGAGCGCCTTCCGCCAAACGGTCGGTTGATAGGGACACGCGCGTCCAATCAATATGCTGGCGCGCCTCCTTGAGTTCATTCTTCAGACGCTCCATATTCGCCTTCTGCCATGCCTCAATACGGGCATTAGCGGCTGCGAGCAGACCGTTGAGATGCTCAATCTCCATCTGCCACTGCGCAGCGGATTTCTCGGGCTGCGGAAGTTCGGTTGCTGCCGTCTCGCTCAAGTCAACAGGCTCATCATTAGCGCCGATAACTTGTACGAAATATGCCTTCCCATCGATCTTATTGACCAATAAACCCCACTCCTCTTTATATGCCGAATCGCTGCACGAGAAGAACCGCAGGGTGTATCCGGCTTCTTTGAGTGCCTGAATACGTGCGGGATCGAACTCGCCCCATACGGATGCTTGCTGCATGGAAACTTTGGCTTCTGCAATGCGCTGTTCCACCGCCGCGCGCTCCTGGATCATCTGATCCGGTGCACCTTGTTTGATCAACCTGCGGAGCTCGTCCTCATGCTGCAAGGCGGTTTGAAGACTTTCATTTTCCTCGATGAGACCGGCTGCTTTCTGGGTAATATGCACTACCCCGAGATCGCGCAGTTGGGTCAAGAAAGGTTCGTAATCACGATGGAACACCAAGAAGGTGTATTTCTTCATTTGCGTAATCATGCCAACCTCCTCTCTTCCTCTGCACGGGCCTCTGCCTCGCGTTTGGATTTAACGATTTTTTGACTTGATTTGGAGAGGTTCTCCTCATCCTCCATGAATCGTTTGATCTTACGGATGGCATCCTGATAGCCGGGGATCTGGACTTTCTCAAAGAGGTTTACTTTCTGCGTCGTTTTCTTACGCGCATACTCCAGCAAATCTACTTTGCGGCGTACGAACTCCTGACGGATACCTACATCCGCTATCGCTTTGATCTGCTCGAATCCATCGGCAAACCATTTGGGCGAGGAGAAGAGCGAGAGCTCCTTGGTGGTATAGACTACCTCGTCCAGCACGGGCACACGTACGCCTGCGATTTTCTTTATCGACATGCGTACATCGTCCACGTGGATCAGCGAGGTGTCGAACTCGCCCCAAAGAGCAATCATCTGGTCGTAATCCTTAATGCGGCGGTTTACTTCCTCATCCAATTCCTCGAGCTCATGTTTCGCCTTTTTGACTTCAAGGCGAAGCGCTGTCTCCTTGCTTTGGAGCGTAGGAAGTGTCCGCTGCCGCATCTTAAGATCTTTCTCCAGACCCTGCAGCGATGTTTTATTGAATTGATAAGTTATAGCCATATACGTTTATGCTTTTGGCCAGTATTTTTCTACAAGAGCTGCCTTGATATTCACCTCTTCCGGCTTGAAGTATTCGCCGAAGAGACGCCATGCTACATCGAGCATCTGGACGGTATTGATATTGACGTCGATAGCCAGAATCTCGCGGCTGTAGTCGCGGGCGAACTTCAAGCAACGCTCATCGTAATCGGTCAGGTCAAAACCGTTCTCTTTCTTGGTCTTGGCGTTTGCTGCATCGGCGTACAGACGTACGGCAGCGTTCATTACCTGCGGGTGGTCCTCACGGGTCTTCTTACCGGCTACGAGCTGTTTCAGACGACTCAACGAACGGAACGGATCCACGATGACCTTACCGATCTCGCTGTCACGACGGAGGTACAACTGACCCTCAGTGATATATCCGGTGTTATCCGGAATAGCGTGGGTGATGTCTCCGCCGGAGAGCGTGGTCACAGCAATGATGGTGATGGATCCGCCACCGATCTCCTCCGGGAACTGAACGGCTTTCTCGTAGATTTTGGCGAGGTCCGAATAGAGCGAACCCGGCATGGAGTCTTTCGAAGGAATCTGGTCCATACGGTTACTTACGATCGCCAGTGCATCGGCATAGAGCGTCATATCCGTCAGCAGAACCAGCACTTTCTCATGCTTCTCTACTGCGAAATACTCAGCGGCTGTCAGTGCCATATCCGGAATCAGGAGTCGCTCTACAGGCGGGTTCTCCGTCGTGTTGACGAAGGAAACGATGTGATCGAGCACACCGGCGTTCGAGAACACGTTCTTGAAATAGAGGTAGTCATCGTTGGTCAGGCCCATACCGCCGAGGATGATCTTGTCTGCTTCTGCACGGAGGGCTACGTTAGCCATCACCTGGTTGTACGGCTGGTCCGGGTCAGCGAAGAACGGGATCTTCTGACCCGACACGAGCGTGTTGTTCAGGTCGATACCGGCGATACCCGTTGCAATCAGCTCGGACGGCTGTTTACGGCGAACAGGGTTCACGGACGGACCGCCGATTTCAATCTCCTTACCCTCGATAGCAGGACCGCCATCGATAGGATCGCCATAGGCGTTGAAGAAACGGCCGGCGAGTTGGTCACTCACTTTGAGCGACGGAGCTTTGCCTAAGAACACTACTTCGGCGTTGGTCGGGATACCCTCGGTACCTTGGAAAACCTGCAGCGTCACCTCATCACCGATGATTTTTACTACCTGTGCGAGTTTGCCGTTGACGGTAGCCAACTCATCATTACCTACTCCTTCGGCCTTCAGCGAACAAGTTGCCTTGGTAATAGCCGTGATTTGGGTATATATTTTTTGAAATGCTTTAGCCATAAAAATAGTTCTATTTAGTCATTCGTATTATACTTACCTTTAAGTCACCTTGGTTTTGACTGTCGGTTGACCGTCGGTTGACCGTCGGGATTGACAGCAAAACGAGTGCTTTCAGGGTGTGGTTTGATTAGAGTTGTTTCTCCGCCAGGAGTTCATCCAATTTCTTGCGGTAATCCTCAAACTCCGCGGAGTGGAACTCACAGTAGTTCATCTGCTTGCAGAGGTTGATGATGCGCTTGAAATAGTCGATGACATCGAGGAAATTATCGAAATCGTAGTCATGACGGCAGATGTCCATCACGAGACGGAGCATGTACTGCTGGCGCTCCAGCGGACAAACGGCGTCAATCTTATCGAAGGCGTCCTGCTGGAGGATCACAAAGTCGATGACTTCGGATTTCCAGAACTCCTCGTGGTAATCAACAGGTACACCGTCATCACCGAGGATGTTGATCTGCTCCTGGATCTCCTTACCGCGTTGCAGATAGGTCTTCATGTCATTGACCATCGGCAGCCAATCTTTGTCGATCAAACCGGAGATATAGTCTGCAAACTCGGGGTACTCTACATACTTCGAATAAGAGTCAATCGGGTTCACAGCCGGGTATCTCTTACGGTCGGCGCGCGCCTGCTCCAGTGCATAGAAACAACGTGCCACTTTCTTAGTACCCTCGGTTACAGGCTCCTTGAGGTTACCACCCGCAGGAGATACGGTACCGAGGAACGTAACGGAACCCGTTGCCCCATTATTTAAATATACGTATCCTGCGCGTGCGTAGAAAGCACCGATGATGGCAGAAAGGTCCATCGGGAAGGCGTCCTGTCCCGGAAGCTCCTCCAAACGGTTGGACATCTCACGGAGTGCCTGTGCCCAACGGGAAGTGGAGTCCGCCATCAGCAGAACGCGCAGACCCATCGAACGGTAGTATTCTGCGATCGTCATGGAGGTATAAACGGATGCCTCACGGGATGCCACAGGCATGTTGGACGTGTTGGCGATGATGATGGTACGCTCCATCAACTTACGTCCGGTGTGCGGGTCCTCGAGTTCCGGGAACTCCGTAAAGGTCTCCACAACCTCGTTGGCACGCTCACCGCAGGCTGCGATGATCACTATATCCGCCTCCGCCTGTTTGGAGATGGCGTGCTGAAGGACAGTCTTACCGGTACCGAACGGCCCCGGGATGAAACCTGTACCACCCTCGCAAAGCGGGTTGGCGGTATCAATCGTACGAACGCCTGTCTCTAACAGTTTGAATGGACGCGGTTTCTCGCGGTATGCCAGAATAGCCTTCTTTACCGGCCATTTCTGTACCATCGTGACCTCGTGATCCACACCCTCTGTATCCGTCAGAACCGCCATCACTTCATTGATAGTGTATTCGCCTGCAGGTTTAATCGATTTCACCGTATAAACGCCCTCGAAAACGAACGGCACCATGATCTTATGCGGCTGATGGTTTTCGTCCACCTCACCGAGCCAAGCGGCTGCCTCTACCTTGTCGCCGGGCTTGGCAATCGGGGTAAACGCCCATTTCTTCTCGGTGTCGAGCGGGAAGTTATATTCACCGCGCTTGAGGAACACGCCCGTCAGTTTGTCCAGGTCGTTCTGCAAACCGTCGTAGTTGCGGCTCAGCAGACCCGGACCGAGGGTTACCTCCAACATATGTCCGGTGAACTCCACTTTGTTGCCTACTTTCAGGCCACGTGTGGACTCAAACACTTGCGCATAAACGTTGGCGCCGATGACTTTGATGACCTCGGCCATCAGTTTGGTCTCACCAACATAAATGTAGCAAATTTCATTTTGTGCTACAGGACCATCGACAGCCACCGTTACGAGGTTGGCGATGATTCCTTTTACTTTTCCAGTAGTCATATCTTAATCTAATTTAATATCCTTTTTTAAATCTGCCACCAACGCGCGGAAGACTTTCTCGCCTTCCTCTACGGTCAGCAGGCTCCAACGATGCAGCATCACCGCCTCCAGATAATATGCGAACACCATCTCCGAGGAGAAGAAATCGAACTCCGTGCGCTCCTGCAGCCACTCAAATCGGATGGCGTCTATTGCCTTCTCGCGCTGCATGAGATCCTCAATCTGCGCGAGCGCCAGAACGGCCTGATAGTCGCCCGAAAGCTCGTTCAGACCGAAATCTTTCTGCGTGCTGTGGGTTCGTAGTTGCTCGGCTACCTCATCCTCGCCGACAATCTGCTGCTTGGCGTTAAAACCGTGTTTGCGGCATATTTGTGCTACCATCACATTGTTGATGTCACGGTTAAACGCGAACCACTCTTGTATAAAATGGTTCTTTGCCTTCAGCCCCTCTTCCAGCGTAGCCTCGTCTATAGGCACGCGGAGCAGGTCCAGCAGTTTTTTATCCGACTGCGAGAGTTGCTCATCCAGCAGTTCGTCCAATTTCTCGAGGGAAATCGGAGCGTCCGAACCCGCCTTCAGTTCCGGTAGACCGGTTAGTAAATACTCGTAAGTCATGACATTTACGATTTAGAATAATTCTTCAACCAGTTGGGGACGAAGCATTTCCTTGAAGTAAGCGATGAACTCGGCATCTCCGAAGGCGAGTTTGTATCCGCCCTTGGCCGGTTGAATGGTGAAATCGGTCTTGATGCCCTTCACCTCTTTGATTGTCACACCCTTTTCCAACAGAGCTTTCGCATTGGCGGTGAAGTATTTCTTCAGTGCTTCTGCGTCTTTAGCCTCGATGACTACTTCACCCTCTTTAGCCATCTGTTCTGCCAGTTTGGCAATCAGACCCTGCATGAACTTGGCGTCCGCCGTTGCTGCTTTCACGCTGTCTGCGGCAATCTGATCGGAGAGGAGGTTCACGATCTCGGTCTTTACGGCATTCACGCTCTGCTCGGCATACAACTTGAGCTCGGCACGTGTCTTCTTGTCCAGATCGGCAGACTTGCTCTCTGCCTCTGCTACCAGCGCAGCGGCTTTCTTCTCTGCTTCAGCAATAATCTCGGCAGCCTTGGCGTTCGCTTTGTCCACGATCTGTTGCGCTTCGGCATTGCCTTTCTCTACGCCCTCAGCGTAGATTTTGTCGGTTAATTCAGAAAGATTCATATAGTTGATAATTTAATTAGATTCAAAATCGCTGCAAAGTTACGAAAAAAAAATGACATAAACAAATGTTTATGCCACTTTTTCTAAAATTTATGCAATATAGTCTTTCAATCGGTTCAGCGCTTCGGCTAAAATTTCCCGGGAGGTTGCCAGATTGATGCGGATGTAATTCTCGGCTCCGTACATCTCCGATGGATTGAAAAGCACGTGCGCTTTTTTCGCCAGATCGCAGCAGAACTGCTCTGCCGGAACACCTAACGCCGATATATCCACCCATCCGAGGTAAGTTCCCTCTGTCTCATGAATATGCAGCATCGGCAATTCTTTTCCGATGAAATCGCGCAGATAGCAGTAGTTACCATAGACATATTCGTTCAGTTCGTCCAGCCATTTCTCCGATTCATTATATGCTGCCACCTGTGCTACCAGACCGAACGGATTCAGTCCGTTCACTTCGTGTACCTCCAACGCATGGTTGATTTGCGCAAAGAGTTCTTTATTGGGCACAAAGATATTGGCGCATAGCAGTCCGGCGATATTGAATGCTTTGCTTGCTGATGTGCAGACGCAGAAATCCGTATCGTTGATGGCGATAGAGGCAAACGGAGTGTAAGGATGCCCGGGGAACGCAAACTCACAGTGGATCTCATCGGAGAGCACATACAGATGTTCGCGGCGCATTATATCCGCCAGACGCTCCAGTTCCTCACGCGTCCATACCCTACCCGTCGGGTTGTGAGGGTTACAAAGGAGGAACACATCCGCTTGTTTCGCTTTCTGCTCCACATTCTCCCAGTTGATTTCAAACCGGTTGTCCTTCACTACCAACGGCGAGGGCACTAACTCACAGCCCATATTCTCAATGCAGGCAAAGAAACAGTTATACGCCGGTGTGAAGGTCAGTACACGTAGTTTCTGGCATTTGTTGAGACGCATCTGCAAAGCAGCAAAAATAGCAGAAATAGCAGGAACAACGGCTGTGGTGTAGAGCAAATTGTTGCGGTTAATCCCTTTCCATCCATGGCGGCGCTCGAACCACGATGCCACCGCGTCATAGTTCTCCTGCGGCACGATGGAATAACCGAAAACGCCGTGGTCCAGACGTCTCTGCATCGCCTCACGAATAGGTTTGGCGGCCTTGAAATCCATGTCTGCAATCCACAACGGCAGACATCCTTGCGCACATTCCGAATCCCACTTGTAACAATCGGAATTTTTACGATCTACATATTCTAACATGGTATTTAAGTATTAAATGATTTTTTACTGTAATGTTATTTCCACTCGTCTGTTCAGTTGACGGTTTTCCTCCGTATCGTTGGGCGCTACCGGTTTGATATCTCCATAGCCGAAAGCCCTGATTTGATCGGCAGAACAACCATATTCAATGAGTTGGCGGCGTACCGATTCCGCACGCGCTTCAGATAGTTTCTTATTATCCTCCGCAGAGCCGATATTATCCGTATGCCCCGCCAACCGCACTTTATATCCGTAGGTCACAATAAAGTTAGCAATCCGTTTCAACTCCGGCAGAGAAGAAGGCATGATCTTATCGCTGCCCGTCTCAAAGAGCAGATTTTGGATAGCCACTGCTTCGTTCGTTTTAAGCACCGTAATCGTCTCCGGCCTTTTGTTCTCCGGCAGTGTGATGGAATAGATATCGTGTTTTCTGCCGATTTTACGGGCATAATAAGCCTTCTGACCATCCGTGGTGATTTTATACCAACAATCCCGTCCCGTAGTATTGACCATGGGACCGAGGTTCTCCGGTTCTGACCAACATGTCCAGCAGGTATCCGATAGCCGCCTGCTCACCCATACATCGAGTTCACCCATCGTTCCTTCCCTGTCCGATGAGAAATAGAGCGTTTTCATATCCGGGTGAAGAAACGGAGAGCGCTCCATGCCGGTTGTGTTAATCGTTGAACCGATGGAAAACGGTTTGCCCCAGCGTCCCTGCTTATCGCGGAGTGACACAAAGATATTGAGTGAGGCTTTTTCTTCGTTTTCAACGGGATAATTGGCAGCAAAGAGAAGTGCGGACCCGTCCGCAGTAATCATGGCATCCGCCTGCCAATTACCTAATTGCAAGTACTGTGGTAAGGGTCTCGGTTCGCTCCAGCCGTAGGGACCTTTCTGCGAGAAACACATTCGTCCTTCCACAAACAGCAGCATCGTTCTGCCATCACCGGAGACCGAAGTAGGTGCCTCGTTACGATACGGATTACTCAACTCCGGAATACGGCGGGCTGTACTCCACTCGCCCGTACGACTGTCCCGTCGGGAGACATAGATATCTTCGCTCTCTGTGCCATCCTCGCGGTTAAGCCCCACGAAATAGAGCGTATTGTCATCTATCGTGAGTGTCGGGCCGTATTCCTCGCCATTCAAGGTATTAACTGTTGGCGGCAAGATTTGCGGACGAACCGAATCCATCGGAGTAAAACTGCAGAAGATCAGCACTATCAACTGCGCTGCCATCACACGCAGGAAAGTAGTAAACGGATAGACGGTAGCATAGCAAACGGAGACTTGATTATTTTCCGATGAAAGCGACTGCGCGTATGGTAGAGCCATAGCCGAAGTCATGGACCCGATCAACAGGCCGACCACGTTGAAATAGTTGATATGCAGCCATTTATAGGCTATCGCGCCGATGGTAAAGAGCGGAATCAAAGTAATCAAAAAACCATATCCAACCCATAGATAACCGCCGTTGACCAATGTCGGTACAAAATTCTCACCTACGGAGAGACCGATAGCGGCGAGGAACAATGTCAGACCAACCTGCCTCAACATCATATTTGCCGAAGTGGTCGAGAAAGTGACCATATTGTAATACGGTCCGTAATGGCCGATAAGAATTGCTACGATGAGCGAACCGCCTACCAGTCCCAACTTGAAACTTGTTCCCATACCCGGCAGAGGAATTGGCAGTAATCCTACGCAGATTCCTAACACCATTCCGAAGAACACAGGCAACAGATGCGGTACATCGAGCCGTTTGAGCTCGTTACCAAACGTATCTGCTACTCTGCTCACATCATTCTTATCGCCCACTACCATCAGGCGGTCTCCTAATTGAAGCACCATGTCCGGTGTAGCCAACAGATCTATTCCGGCACGACTCACGCGGGTTATAGTAGCGTGGTATTGCTGACGGAGATTGAACGAGCGAATCCGTTTGCCGTTGCATTCCGGTCGGGTGACCGCAATTCGCCGGGAGATCAAGTGGTCCGATTTCTCCGATTGTACATGCAAATCGTAATCCTTCATCTTGCCCAACAACCGCAGACCGTCTATATGCTGTTTGTCCGTCAGGATACGGAGTGTATCGCCGTTGCTGAAACGCGTCTGTTCGTTCACTAACTCGTCTGACCCGTCGGCCCTGATGACGCGACTGATTACCATCTCTTTGACCGGACAAATCTGTACCAATTCATCCATCGTCAATGTACCTATCTGCGGGTTATTGAGGGTGATATCTACGCATATCGGTTCTTCTGCTGTCTCCGCGGCCTCCATTTTCAGGCGTTTTTCCTCTTCCGGCAACTGAACACGGAACGCTTTGCGGATCAACTCAAACGCCAAGATGACACCTACAATACTCAGCGGATAAGCTACCGCATAACCGGTAGCTATGTCCGGATTCATCGTGCCTGTGAGGTCAAAATACGTCTGTTGTGTAGCCGCTAAAGAAGGTGTGGAGGTTACGGCACCGGACATCACACCGGCTAAGGTGGACATATCAATTCCCGTGACATAATGTAGCACAATCGTACACACGCATGCCAGCAACACGATTGCCGCAGAGAGCATGTTGAGTTGCAAAACGCCCCTTTTGAACGGAGAAAAAGAGGGACCTACCTGCAGACCGATGGAATAAACAAAGAGGATTAAACCGAAGTCCTTGGCAAACTGCGCTACACTATGGTCTATCTTGACCCCGAATGAAGCAAGCGCAATACCCACAAAGAGCACCCATGTCACACCTAGCGAGAAATTCTTGATTTTCGCTTTTTCACCTAACCATAGACCGATGGTTATGACAATTGTCAGCCATAGGAGCGATTGTGTGATGGACGGATTAAATAAAAACTGCTGTACGTCGTTCATATTATTCCCTCAAAAGCTGTATCAATCTTACTAATGCTTTAGTGCAAGCCCTGTCGGTCACTTGCTCACGCAGCTTACCTAAGTGGAAACACTCCGCATAGGTGCCTTTCGGAGTGGCCCATGCGATCCATACAGTGCCGACAGGTTTTTCGGGTGTTCCTCCGGTAGGACCGGCAATTCCCGAGGTTGCGATCGCATAGTCTGTACCGATTAGTTTCTTCACGGACTCAGCCATGGTACGTACCACTTCTTCGCTCACAACTCCATGCGCTTGTATCATCTCCTCCGGTACTCCTAACAGATGTTCCTTGACGGAGTTGTCGTAACTGATAACCGAACCATAATAGAATGCCGATGAACCCGCGTGTTTATTGAGTAGTGATGCCATTTTGCCGCCCGTACAACTCTCTGCAGTAGCGATCGTTGCTCCTTTCTGCCGGAGCAGATTACCCGCTATAACCTCTAACGGCTCATCACTGTCTGCTATCAGATATGCTGCGACAAGCTCTTTTAACCGCTCAAACCACCTGTTCATCTCATCCTCCGGAATCCCGCCATAAGTTGATAGACGCAGGCGGATCATGCCGTCTTTGGGCAGATACGCCAAATGAAGTGAGGGCGGCATCTCATTTTCGTAATCCTCCAGAATAATTGCCAGCGACGATTCGGGGATACCGCTAACCTGCAATGTTCGGTGCAATATATGCCCTAATTCGTAATTCGTAATTTTTAATTCATAATTCTCGATATACGGCAGTATCTGTTCCTCCATCGCAATCTTCATTTCGTACGGCACACCCGGCATGGAAGCCAATATCTGTTTGCCATGGTGGAAAACCATAAGTGGAGCAGAACCTACTCTGTTCTCGAGTATGAGTGCATTCTCGGGCACTAACCACTGTGTAGCGGTCAGGCGGTTCAGCACATCCGGACGCTCCTTATACAATTCCATTATATGCGCGCGCACGGACGCGCTTTCTATAAGGTGTGTATCGAAATACTCGCATAGCACATGTTTGGTGATATCATCTTTCGTAGGCCCCAGACCTCCGGTCGTCAGCACAATGTCTACGCGGGAGAAAGCCTCGTCCAGCGCAGCGATGATATGCTCGCGGTTATCGTGTACAGATGTGATCTGGAATAACTCTATCCCGTATTCATTCAGTTTCTCGGCTATCCAGGCAGAGTTAGTGTCCACCACCTGACCGATCAGCAATTCGTCTCCTATTGTGATTACTTCTGCGCGCATTGTTTTTTCCATTCGTTAGCAGTTAGTTCTAATTCTTGATACCATGCCTCACCAAACCGCCTGATAAGCGGTTCTTTGAGGAACTGATACACCGGCAGGTGTAGTTTCTTGCCTTTCATCCGGGCGCAATGACAGATATCCCACCGATGGTATTCCACGCCCGTATATTCCCCTATTTGAGTCAGCCGTATCGGGTATAAGTGACAGGAAATGGGTTTCTTGAAATCAATCTTACCGGCATTATACGCCTTCTCTATCAGGCAATAACACCATCCGTTATGATCCGTCCGGGCGAAAACACAATCTTTGTCGTTTACAATAGAGGTCACCCGCTCACCGGAAGGGTCATTGTATGCTATTCCTTGCGCTTCTACCACCGCTTTTGCTTCTTTGGTCATGTCCGGCAGCAATATCGGCAGTATCTCTTGGATTTTCTGCTCTTCCTCGTCTGTCAGCGGAGCACCTGCATCTCCTTCAATACAGCAACAACCGCGGCAACTATCCAGATCGCAGCAGAACTCTTTCTCCAGCACATCGAGCGAGACCAAGGTATTTTCTCCGATTACAAACATAAGCCCTCCATGCATATCTTTACACCCAGAGCTATCAGCACCAGGCCTCCGATCAACTCCATGTTCAGTTTCAGTTTGCCCACATAGACACCTACTAGGTATCCGCCGAGCGAGAAAAGAGCCGTAATGCTGCCGATAGTCAGTATAGCCGGTACCAGCCACTCCGGATATGGTACAAAGAGCAATCCGGTAGCTAACACATCAATGCTGGTGGCTAATGCCAGAAGCAACAGGTTCGTCAGGCTCCAGTTCGCTTTTTTCTCCCCCTCTTCATCCTCGTGGAAGGACTCCCAAATCATCTTTACGCCTAAAAATCCAAGTAATGCCAATGCAATCCACGGTGCGTAAGTCTGCATGAACGAGACAAAAAGTGTACCTGCGAAATAACCGATGATGGGCATACCCATGTGAAAGCAACCGAAGATGGCCGCCATCAGTAATGCACGCGGATGCCACCGGCGTTGGTTCAAGCCCTGTACGGCAGATACCGCACAGCAATCCATCGCCAAACCAATTCCCATCACTATGACATTCAACCAGTCCATTACTGACGCTTGTATTTATATCGTGCACCAACTTTTCCTTTAGCAATCGCCATGAGTTTGTTGCGTGTAAAAGTCTTGCGTATCGGCGAGATGCGGTCGGTGAACACATGTCCCTCCAGGTGGTCGTACTCATGTTGTACGATACGTGCCTGGAAGTCCGTAAAAGTCTCTACGTGTTCCTCGAAATTTTCGTCCAGATAGCGTACCTTGATTGTCTTCGGACGAATGACATTTTCGCTGATTCCTGGCAGCGAAAGACATCCCTCGGAATACGTACAAGTCTCTTCGCTTGTCTCCAGCAGTTCCGGATTAATGAACGCGCGCTTGAAATCTTTGCACTCAGGATAGTCTTCTGCCAGTTCTGTTCCATCTACTACGAACAACCGCCATGGCTTGCCTACCTGCGGAGCCGCCAAACCGCAACCCTCTGCTTGGGTCAGGGTCTCATACATATCCGCAATGAACTGTTTCAGTTCCGGCGTGTTCTCTATCTCTTCAGCCTGTTTTCTGAGTACCGGCTGACCGTACAAATATATAGGTAATATCATAGTCTTTCCAAATAGCCTTCCAAAATGATACAAGCGGCGATCTTATCTACCGCTGCTTTATTCTGCCGGTCCTTTTTCTTCATGCCGCCGGCGAGCATGGCTTGGTGCGCCAACACGGAGGTAAAGCGCTCGTCATACATAGTTAATGGTTTGTCGGGAAAACGTTTCTTAAACATGCCCATGAAAGGACGGATATAATTCATACTCTCTGATTCCTCCCCGTTCATCTGTGTCGGGTGCCCGATCACGACCTCATCTACCGGCTCTTTTCGGAAATACTCAGCGAGCCATTCGATAAGATCCTTCGTTTCTATCGTAAGCAGCGGATTAGCCGTTATGCGGAGTACATCCGTAACGGCTAATCCAGTACGCTTACGACCGTAGTCTATTGCTAAGATTCGTCCCATTAGAGTTTATTCATCTCCTCGGAGATAGCATCATACTCTGCGTCCATGTGGAAACGGTAGTAGAGACCTTTGAGTACCTGCATATACTGGCGGTTCTCCGGATCCATCTGGTGTGCTTTCTCAAAATAAGGCAGTGATTTCTTGAACACTTCGTTCATATCGTCCAGCGCTTTCTTGTACTCTTTGTTGTCGGAGATCAGCGCAGCTGCCTCATTGAGTTTAACGGCTTGGTTGTAATATACTCTACCCTTGCCGGCTTCTGCATCTGCCATTTTTGGATCTACCTTGAGGGCGTTCTCGAAATCAGCCATCGCCTCGTCATAGTGACCTAAGTTCTCATTGAGGTTACCTTTGATCAGGTGGTACTGTGCTACGTTCGGTTCACGGGCGATAGCCTGTGAGAGGTAGTCAACGGCGGTTTGCTCCTGGCCGGAGTAGATGTAGTGATTGATCAGGTTCTGCAGGAACCACGGCTCACTCGGGAAACGATCAATAGCGTGCTGCAGCGTGGCAACAAACTTGGCAGTATCCTTTACGGCTACATACTCCTGATAGAGGAACTGGTTAACCGAGATACCCTCGTAATCACCATCTTTGAGCTCCTCGAGCAATGCGATAGCATCCTCATGACGCTCGGACTGAACGGCAAAGATAGCAGCGTAGTACTTATACTGCGTATAGGTGGTATCACGCGGCATCTCTTTCTGCAGTTTCGGATCCTGCATCATCTTCAGATCAGGAATGGAGATGTGTTTCTTGAATGCCTGATAAGCACCATCGTAGTCTTTCTGCTCATTCAGATAGATACCGTATTTCACCAACTCCTGCTGTTTGTAGTACTCCAGCATCTTTTTGGCAATCGTGTTGTGAGTCTTGGCATCAGCCATTACCTCACGACCCTTCTTGTCGAGCACGATAGCGGTAGCCAGCTCATCGGCCTTGAGCCAGTAGTCATAACTCTCCTCTACGGCAGCGCCGGCAACAGCCTGGTTGGCGCCTTTACCCATCATCTGGTTGTAGTTCTCTTGAGTCAACTCTTGGTAACCGATCATACCGGCCCAATAGTAAGCCTCAACGGAGGGGTCTGCTTCGATAGCTTCTTTGATAGCGGCACGAGCAGCGCCGAAATCCGGAGTCTCCTGCATGGCATAACTCTTAGCTTTCTTTACTTGCGGGTTCTTTTGTGCGAAGCAGCCGGCGCTTATCAGCACCAATGCTGCCAGAATCAATGATTTTCTCATGTTATTCTTGATTTTCGTTGTTGTTGGTTTCTTCATTTACATCATTGAGCGGCTCTTCCGCGCTCATTTCATCATTCTCTTCCTCCTCTTTCGGTACGATGCAGCCGCTTACGAGGGAGTCGTTACGTTTCTGTAGTTCGATCAGTTTGACGCCTTGTGCGGCACGTCCGGTCTGACGGATAGTCGATATATCCATGCGGATAGCGGTTCCCGACTTGGTCATCAGCATCAGGTCGTCTGCATCCGTTACGGCTTCGATACCTACCAGATGACCGGTCTTGTCCGTGATCTCGATGGTCTTGACACCCTTACCGCCACGGTTGGTAACGCGGTAGATCGGGTTGCCTTCCTCGTCATCGACAGGCGTACGCTTGCCGAATCCGTTCTCCGAGATAACAAGAATGGTCTTGTCTGTTCCCTTCTCTACACAAACCGTGCCAATCACGCGGTCCTGTCCGTCTTCCTCAAGCGTGATAGCCTTCACGCCGGTAGCACCACGACCCATCGGACGTACGCCGCCTTCGTTGAAACGAACAACCTTACCGTTGTACGAAGCTACTAACATCTCGCTCTGACCGTCCGTCAGCGTTACGCCGATCAACTCGTCGCCATCACGCAGACCGAGAGCGATGATACCGTTGGCACGCGGACGGCTGTAAGCCTCCAGAGTCGTCTTCTTCATCAGACCGTTCTTAGTCACGAAAATCAGGTAGTGGTTCTCGATATACTCCGGATCGTTAAGACCCTTGACGTTGATACAGGTGCGTATCTTGTCGCCCTTCTGGAGGTTGATCATGTTCTGGATAGCACGGCCTTTCGACTGCTTGTTACCCTCCGGCAACTCATATACTTTCTGCCAGTACAGACGGCCCATCTCCGTGAAGAACATCATCGTTGAGTGCATCGATGCCTGATATACGCGCTCGATGAAATCCTGGTCACGCGCACTGCCGGCCTTCGAACCGATACCGCCGCGGCTCTGCTGACGGAAATCAGCCAGCGGAGTACGTTTGATATAGCCCAGATGCGAGATAGTGATCACCATGTCGTCATCGGCGTACATATCCTCGGGGTTGAACTCGGTAGCCATCTTCACGATCTTCGTGCGGCGCTCGTCGCCGTACTTGTCCTTGATCTCGATGAGCTCGGTATTGATCACGTCGTAACGCATCTCCTCGCTGGCGAGCAGTTCGTTCAGGTGGGCAATCAATTTCTCGATCTCCTCGTACTCTGCTTTCAACTCGTCGATACGCAGGCCGGTCAGGGCGCTCAGACGCATATCTACGATAGCTTTGGACTGCAGGTTGTCGAGGTCGAACCGCTTCTCCAAATTTGTTTGTGCATCAGCCGGAGTGCGGCTTGCGCGGATGATACGTACTACCTCGTCGATATTATCTACGGCGATGATCAAGCCCTCCAAGATATGCGCTTTCTCCTCTGCCTTGCGCAACTCAAAGCGCGTACGGCGGGTCACTACATCCATGCGGTGCTCGATAAAGTTACCGATCAGCTGTTTGAGGTTCAGCAGCATCGGACGGCCTTTTACCAGTGCGATGTTATTCACCGCGAAACTTGACTGCAGCGCCGTGTACTTATAGAGTTTGTTGAGCACTACCTGTGCGTTGGCGTCACGTTTCACATCGATCACGATGCGGATATCACGTTTCGAGTGGTCGTTGATATCAGCGATACCCTCGATCTTCTTGTCGTTAACCAACTCGGCGATATATTTCACGAGGTCGCTCTTCACTACGCCGTACGGCAGCTCGGTGATGATGATCTTCTCACGGCCGTTGTCCTCGGTCTCAATATCGGCGTTCGAACGGATCACAATTCTTCCGCGGCCGGTCTCGAAAGCGTCCTTGACACCCTGATAGCCGTAGATAGTACCGCCGGTCGGGAAATCCGGAGCTTTGATATACTCCATCAGTTGCTCTACCGTGATATCCTCTACCGACGCATCGTGCATACGTGCTTTGATATTATTGATATACGCGCAGCAACCGTCGATCACCTCTGCCAGGTTATGGGTCGGCATGTTCGTCGCCATACCCACGGCAATACCGCTCGCACCGTTCACCAGCAGGTTCGGGAAACGGCAAGGCAGTACCGTCGGCTCCTTCAGGGAGTCATCGAAGTTATTCTGCATATCTACGGTATCCTTCTCGATATCGCGGAGCATCTCTTCCGCTAACTTCGAGAGCCGGGCCTCCGTATAACGCATGGCGGCGGCACCGTCACCATCGACCGAACCGAAGTTACCCTGACCGTCCACCAGACAATAACGCATTGCCCACGGCTGTGCCATACGAACCAGCGTACCATAGATGGAGCTATCGCCGTGCGGGTGGTATTTACCCATTACCTCACCGACGATACGGGCACTCTTCTTGGTCGGCTTGTCGCTCGTGTTGCCTAACTCGTTCATTCCGAACAGCACACGGCGGTGAACCGGTTTGAAACCGTCGCGCACATCCGGCAACGCACGGCTCACAATCACACTCATCGAGTAGTCGATATACGAGGACTTCATTTCCTCGTCGATCTTCACGGGAATAATGTGATCGTTCTTAATAATCTCGTTGTTTTCTTCCATTGTGATAAGTATTTGTATTTAGTTATATTCAAAAAACGCTGCAAATTTACAAAAAAAAAATGACATACGCAAGCGCGCACGTCATTTTTCTGCATTTTTATGCGTTTTTAGCCGTTTTGGACTTTCCATCGACACCCTGTCGGTGAAAATCGCCCAATCGCTCAGAACGCAAATAAATGGTCTTTAATACGCTTTCGGATTAATTCACCTCAGCGCGAGCCATCGCATCTTTGTAGTACTGCTGGTCAACGAACACATCCTCTTTGTACGGATTGATGTGACGAACCTTAGCCTGGTACATGATATAACCGAAGGCGATGATATTGGTAACCAGCGCGAGAGCGGAGATCACGAGCATCATCGTCGGGTTAGCAGCGGTAGCACCCTCGGCAGCAACCGTGGTATGAGCTACTACTTCCTCACCCAGACCCGAAGCGGCATAGATAGCATTAACGGTCTCGATGCCATTAACGTACTGAACCGGCAGGACTGCCCAGGAATAGAACTGTTTGCCGTTGAAGAAAGTCTCCTGGAAGAGCGGGAATACCTGTGCGAACATGCACCAGATAGCCAGGGTGTTAGCGCGGTTCTGGATCCAACCGCCGCGGTTCCAGCAGATAGCTGCAATCGTCGGAGCAACCAACAGTGCGATACCGCAGTACCAGCTGTGGGTCGGCAGACAGTTGTACGTGTAAGCGAAGTTCCAAATGTCATATACGAGGATATATACCCACGTCATGTCCGCCCAGATCATATCCTTGCGGTCCTTGCTGGGATATACGTTCCACCATGCGGTCATACAGAAGATGTTGAACAGACCGGCAACGCCGTTGAATACGTTGTGCCAGCCGCCATACAACCACACACCTTCGCTCGACAGCCACCATTTGTTCCAACCTAAGATAGCCGACTCGAAATCAGAGCAAACGGCAATCAGAATGTTGATGGCTACGATGATGAACGGGAACGGCTTGAACCAGTGCTTGGCACCGATACCCCACTCGTACTTGATCATCATGAAACCGATACAGCCGGTCAGCGCAGCGTACAGCTTGGCGTAGTGGAACCAGCCGTTCATGTACACGTGGGTCTGGTTGTTCACCGCCCAGTCTGCGCCCATGCGGGCACCGATTGCGATCGCTACGAAATAGACGGTCAGCGCCAGCGGAATGGCAAAGAACGTGATAGCACCGCCGAGTTTGGTACGGCGTGCAAACTCATTCCATAGAATTAGTCCTGCCAGGACTGCAAAGAGCATTATCCATTGGATCAGAGCATGCTCTCCATAGACTTGAAAAAACATAGATTAATTTGTGTTTTAATGAATTGATTATTTTGATTAAGGATCGCCTTACGCGGTCTTTTTCTCTAAACTCTCACCTCTCTTCTCTCCTTGAGATAGCAATAAACCGCCCATGCTACGGTCACAACTACCGACATCGGTACGCCTACCGTCAGCATCTCTTTGAGCATGACCATTCCGCCGCCTTCGCTCTCCAGCGCAGTGAAGAACGGATACATCCATGTCACTTCGCCGTTGAGGATATGGTCCACGATCAGCATCAGCGAACCGCCCCACAGCATTTTCTCCAGGGTCATCAGGTTACGGCCGACAAACGTGTCGGTCCGGTGTGTGCTTTTGCGGTATGCCGTCGTTGCTGCCGCCTGCACTAATGGTACAATAAAACAAGCCATAAAATTATCAATTATCAATTATCAATTATCAACTCCTTAATTTCCACTTCATTGCCTCTCAGGAGCCATGTCTGCTCGCTCCCGCAATGCGGACAAACCTTGCCGTGCGCCACGGTCGGGTAATCTTTTCCGCATCCGTCGCAATGCGTCACGGCAGGGATGGTCTCTATCTGCAACTCGCAGCCCTTCAGCATCTCTTCTTTATCTGCCGCCCACCGCCAGCAGTCCGTCAGGTACTCCGGAATGATGGTGCTTACCTCGCCGATGTTCATTACCACCGCCGAGACGTGCTCCACTCCGTTCTCCTGCGCCGCTTTCTTGACGTCACGGATGATATAGAAGACGATTCCGAGTTCGTGCATAGCTTTTGTCTTTGAGCGTCAGCGGTCTTTCTACTTTCTACTAAATAGTATCTTTCCTGTGCGTTTGATCATGTACGGCAGGATGCCGTCGAACTTGTTCTCCGACGTCCGCATGACGCTGGCTTCCGGGTGCTCGCGGTGCAGGTGGATAGCATCGAACGCGCACTTCGTGGTGCAGATACCGCAACCGATACACCGGTTCTCATCCACAACCGACGCACCGCAACTGAGGCATCGTGCGGTTTCTTTCTTCACCTGCTCCTCGGTCAGCGTGCCGTGGTATTCCTCGAATTTACTCTTCGTTACCACCACGCCCGGCTCCTGACGGCTGCTGTTGTCGTACTGCTCAACAACTATATCCTGTTTGTTCAGTTCGATGAAATCTCTCCGGTTACGGCCGATAGTCATGTGTCCGTGCTGTACGTATCGGTGCAGACTCTCCGCAGCTTCCTTGCCGGCTGCGATAGCATCGATAGCGAACTTCGGACCGGTGAACACATCGCCGCCGACGAAGATATCCTCTTCCGCCGTCTGGTATGTCAGTTTGTCGGCTACCGGATAAACGCCGCGGACGAACTCTACCTTGGTGTCCTTCAGCAGGTCTTTCAGCACGACCGTCTGACCGATGGCGAAAATCACCATATCTGCCTCTAACGTGATCGTCTCGTTCTCGTCGAACTTCGGCGCAAACTTATGCTGCTCGTCAAATACAGACACACATTTTTTGAAGGTAATTCCTTTCACCTTTCCACTTTCACCTTTCACCTCCATCGGTCCCCATCCCGGATTGATCACTACTCCATCCTCGCGTGCTTCCATGCGCTCTTCTTGGGAGGCCGGCATAATATCTTCAGTTTCCAGCGACAGCATCGTCACCTCGCTTGCACCGCTTCTTTTGGCTACACGGGCAGCATCGATAGCTACGTTTCCGCCGCCTACGACTACCACTCTTTTGTCTTTGAGCAAAGCGGTCTTTTGACTTTCTACTAATTGTCCGCAATTCGCCTCATACAGGAAATCGATAGCGGTCATAGTGCCCTCCAAATCCTCTCCCGGAATGCCCGGCAGACGGCCGCCTTGGCAACCGATCGCTACATAAAATCCCCTGTAGCCTTGCTTGCGAAGAGCCTCTATAGTAATATCCTTGCCGACTTCGACGCCGCATTTGATCTCCACACCTATCTCGCGCATCACATCGATCTCCGCCTTGATGACCTCTTTGTCGAGCTTGTAAGACGGTATGCCGTAGCGGAGCATTCCGCCCGGTTCGGCGTTCTTCTCAAAGACCGTCGGTTTATAGCCCATCGTTGCCAGATAGTATGCGCAACTCAGACCCGCAGGACCGCCGCCGATGATGGCGATCTTCTCTTCCCAGCGCTCTTGTACGTTGGAGCAGATATTGACCTCCGGCACAAAACGTGTCTCGGCGTGCAGATCCTTCTCCGCAATGAATTTCTTCACGGCGTCGATAGCCACAGCGCGGTCGATCGTGCCTCGCGTACAAGCGTCCTCGCAACGGCGGTTGCAGACACGCCCGCACACTGCCGGGAACGGGTTCTCGCGTTTGATGAGCTCCAGTGCCTCCGTATATTTGCCTTCTGCGGCTTTCTTGAGGTAACCCTGCACGGCGATATGTGCCGGACAAGCGGTCTTACACGGCGCCGTACCGGTCTCATAGCAGTTGATACGGTTCTTGTCGCGGTAGTCCTCCGTCCATTTCTCCGGACCCCATTTGGTAGCGTCCGGCAACTCCTGTTTCGGATAAGTCTGCGGACCATGCTTGGTGCAGAGCTTCTGACCCAACTTCACCGCACCGGCCGGACAGTACTCCACGCACCGGCCACAGGCTACGCAGTTCTTCGGATCGACCTTCGCTACGTACGCGCTACGCGACATATTAGGAGTATTAAAGAGCTGTGAGGTACGCAGCGCGTTGCATATCTTCACGTTGCAGTTGCAGATGGCAAAGATCTTACCCTCGCCGTCTATATTGGTCACTTGGTGTACAAATCCGTGGTCCTCGGCTTTCTTCAGAATAGCCATCGCCTCGTCGTATGTGATATCGTGTCCGCGGCCTGTCTCACGCAGGTAATCCGCCATGTCGCCCACGCCGATACACCAGTCGCGGTAGTCGTCCGCACAGCCTTCGTCCAGTTTCTTACGACCGTAACGGCACGAACAGATACCCACGCCTATATGCCCCTCGTATTTCTTGAGCCAGTAACTGATATGTTCGATATCCACACTCTGGTTCTCCATCGAGATCGCTTTCTCCACGGGGATGACGTGCATGCCGATACCGCTTCCGCCCATCGGCACCATCGGCGTGATCTTCTCAAGCGGCAGGAACGTCATGCGCTCGAAGAACATCGCCAACTCAGGATGTTTATCCATCAGGTCGGTGTTCATGTTCGTGTACTCGGCGCTGCCCGGAACGAACATCGGCACCCAGTAAATCCTGTCCTCGCGGTTGAAAGTGGTGCCCTCGTCCGGTCCCTGTCCGTTGGTGTAATGGTCGCCGTAGTCGTATTCCAACATGCCGAAATACGCCAACTTGTCGAGCAGCTCATCGAAACTCTTATCATCTTTCGTGTAGTGCTTCTTGGCGTTCATCTCATGCAGTTGCGCGTACGTGTGATGCTCGCGTACCTTAAAGAAATTACCGGGCAGCATGTCCAGTAGCAGATCCAGCGACGCCTCACGCGTCACCGCATCCATCTCGTCCTCGAAAATACAGGCGAGACCCCAGTATTCCGGGGCGTCGGTGGTCATCTTGATCTTTCCGGGAATACGGTCCGTCACATGACGAACAAACTTCAATAACTTCGGATTAGGGTTCTTGTCCCCTTTGTGCTTCGGCACAAATTTCTTCGACATTTCAGGCATAAGACTTTTTGGGGTTTATGTCCTTTGAATACTTTTACACGGAAGAAGCTGTGCTTCTAAAGGATTCAAAGGGGTTTTGTATGTTTTTTTTTAAAACTTTCAATTTTAGTTTTCCTTCCACAGGGCAACCTCCTTCAGCAGCCACTCTGCAAAAGCCTCTACTCCTTCTCCGGTCTTGGCGCAGATAGGAATGACGGTCGCTTTCGGGTTCCGCATATGGATATACTCCTTGCATTTCTCCAGGTCAAAATCGAAATACGGCAGCACATCCATTTTATTGATTACCACCACATCGCAGATACTGAACATCAGCGGGTACTTGAGTGGCTTGTCATGTCCCTCCGGCACAGACAGAATCATCGCGTTCTTCACCGCTCCCGTATCAAACTCCGCCGGACATACCAAGTTCCCCACATTCTCCAGTATCACCAGATCTAACCCCACGGGGTCCCCGACGGGCGCTAACGTAGTGCGTCCGGTGGGGAGAGCGGAGGCATCGGTTGCCTGTTCATTTAGCGGAGCGGTATGAACCTCTGCACACCGATTGCCGAACGCGGCTAGTCCCTGTTCCGTCATCTCCGCATCGAGGTGGCACATACCGCCGGTATGCAACTGAATGGACTCCACACCCGTGGCTTCCTTGATTTTGATGGCATCGACATCACTGTCGATATCCGCCTCCATGACGGCGATGCGGATCTTGTCTTGTCTTGCCGCTTCCGGGCGAGGACATCAGGTTCAGCAGAAACACACCCTTCTTCTTCAACTCCCCGCGCAACGCATCTGCCGCACGGTCGTTATCCTCGAAGACACTCTTCTTAATCTCGATAATTTTGACGTTTTCCATGTTCAATTTTCAGGTTCTTCCGAAATCGGGCACAAAATTACAACTTTTTTTCGACATACGCAAGCCCCCACGCATTTTTTCTTATTTTTTATGGCTGCGATGATTTTTGTTCCGTCCTCCTCGCTCGCTCTTTTTGTTCCGTCCTCCTCGCTCGCTCTTTTTGTTCTGTTCCCGGCGGTATTCCGCCGGATTCTTTGTTCTGTTCCCGGCGGTATTCCGCCGGATATTCTTGGCAGTTGTGCCGTCTGCCAGACGGCATCTTCTTTCTTTGTTTATCCCCCACCCGCGTGTGGGTTGATGCAAACTAAATTGAACAAATTTATTTTTTTTACAAAAAAAGAACACGCGCGCTTGCATATCTCAAAAAAAAGCAGTAATTTTGTACGCTTTTTGTGTAACAAAACAAATCAAACAATAATTAATTAACATTTTATGCAACAAATCAAACTGAAACGTGGTTTGGACATTCCTTTCGAGGGACCTGCGGCAGAAACGCTCGGTAGCGTGCGCCGTCCGGAGGTCTTTCATATTGTGCCCGACCATTTCGCCGGTGTCACGCCCAAGCTGGACGTGCATGAAGGCGATCTCGTGAAAGCCGGTTCGCCGCTCTTTCACGACAAGGCGTTTGAGCAGATGCAGTTCACGTCCCCTGTGTCGGGTAAAGTCGTGGCGATCGTCCGCGGCGAGCGACGCAAGGTGATGTCAATTGACATCGAGGCAGACGCTACCGTTCAGTACGAGAAGTTCGACACCGCAGGCGATGTGAAGGAACTCCTTCTCAAGTCCGGTCTCTGGGCGCTCATCAAACAGCGTCCGTACGACTGCATCGCGCTGCCGAACAAGACTCCTCGTGCCATCTTTATCTCTACGTTCGACACGGCTCCCGTGGCTCCGAACTACGAGTGGGTTCTGAAAGGTCAGCTGCCTACCCTGCAGGCTGCCGTAACCGCCCTGAGCCAACTGGCTCCGGTGTTCGTCGGCATCAAGGGCGGCGCCAAAGCGACCGAGTTCCGTGAGTTGAAGGACTGCACCATCTATGAGGTCTTCGGTCCCCACCCTGCGGGCAACGTAGGCGTACAGCTCAACAACCTCGCGCCGCTGGCTAAGGGTGAGACGGTCTTCTCCGTCAACATCCAGGACCTCGCTATCATCGGCCGCCTCTTCCAGAAAGGTATCGTCGATTACCAGAAGAAAGTGGCGCTGACCGGTCCGTTGGCGTACGGCAAACAGTACTACAACGTGCTGCCGGGTATGCCCGTATCGGCTATCCTCACGAGCAACGTACACACCGAGTGCCCCTGCCGTTATGTCGCTGGCAACGTGCTCTCCGGACGTCAGATCAGCCTTGACGACATCATCTCTGTCTATGACAACCAGTTCACGGTGCTGGACGAAGGCTCCGAGAACCATGAGTTCATGGGCTGGATGCTGCCGCGCTTCTCGTCGTTCCATTTCGGCAAGACCGACCCGGCTGCTATGCTGGACAACCGTTTCACCCGCTGGCTCTTCGGCAAGAAGCACTACCAGTGGGATGCGCGCTTGAAAGGTGGTCGCCGCGCGATCATCGTCTCCGGCGAGTACGACAAGGTCTTCCCGATGGACATCTACCCCGAGTACCTCATCAAAGCCATGATTGCCGGCAACATTGACAAGATGGAAGCCCTCGGCGCGTATGAGGTGGCTCCCGAAGATTTTGCGCTCTGCGAGTATGTCTGCACCTCCAAAATGCCGCTGCAGGCGATCGTTCGCGAAGCGTTGGACAATTTAAGAAAGGAGATTGAGTGATGGAATGGTTATATAGAAATTGGAAGAAGTTCGGCAAGAACTTCGAGGAAGGCGGCAAGCTGAACTGGCTCAGTTCGTTCTACGACGCTTTCGATACCTTCCTCTTCACGCCTCAGACTACCGCCAAGCGTCTTGGCACACATATCCATGACGGTTCGGACTCCAAGCGTACGATGATTATTGTCGTGCTGGCTCTGGTTCCGGCGCTGCTCTTCGGTATGTTCAACGTAGGTTACCAGCACTTGCTCGCCACCGGTCAACTGGCAGCCGGCATGACCGCTGCGCTCTGGTGGAAAGCGTTCGGCTTCGGCTTCCTCGCCGTACTGCCGTATATTCTGGTAAGTTACATCGTCGGTCTGGGTATCGAGTTCACCGTAGCGCAGATCAAGCACGAAGAGGTAGCCGAGGGTTTCCTCGTCACGGGATTCATTATTCCGCTCATTGTGCCGATCAACACGCCGCTGTGGCAGGTAGCGATTGCAACGGCTTTCGCGGTCATCTTCGCCAAAGAGGTGTTCGGCGGAACGGGTTATAACATCTTCAACGTAGCGCTGATCACGCGTGCGTTCCTCTTCTTTGCTTATCCGAGCCACATGACGGGTGACGAACCCTTCGTGCGCACCGGCGGCACATGGGGCTGGGACGGCGGTCACGCTATCGTAGATGGTTTCTCCGGCGCTACTCCGTTGACCCAGATGAGTACCGGCTCTGCCGTAGAACTCGGTTTCTGGGACCTCTTCAACGGTCTGATCCCGGGTTCGGTTGGCGAGACCTGCTGCTGGGCTATCCTGCTCGGCGCCTGTCTGCTGCTGGCTACCGGCGTAGCGTCTTGGAAGACGATGCTGTCTGTATTCGTAGGCGGCGGTCTCACCGCTTGGCTCTTTAACATGTTCGGCTCCGAGGCTAACCTCGCAGCGCAGTACCCGTGGTACATGCACCTCGTTTCCGGCGGTTTCGCTTTCGGTGCTGTCTTCATGGCTACCGACCCTGTGACTTCCGCCCGTACCGAGTGCGGTAAGTATATCTACGGCTTCCTCATCGGTCTCGTAGCAATACTCGTGCGCGTCCTCAACCCGGGTTATCCAGAGGGAATGATGCTCGCAATCCTGCTCATGAACGCCTTTGCGCCGCTCATCGACTGGTGTGTTGTTCAAGCAAATATTAACCGTCGCGCAAAACGCGTTGCTAAATAAGGAGGGCTACTATGAAACTGAATACAAACAGTAATCTTTATACCTTCATCTATTCAGCGGTGATGGTAATCATCGTAGCTGTGCTCTTGGCGGTGGTTAGCCAGGCACTCGCTCCGAAGCAGCAGGCGAACATCCTGCTCGACAAGCAGAAACAGATCCTCGGTGCGCTCAAGGTGGACTACTCCGCCGGCAACCCCGCAGAGATCTACATGGTGCTCGTGAACGACACGCTGACCTACGGCGACAAAGAAGTCTATGTAGCGAACCTCAACGGCGAAACCAAATACATCCTGCCGCTTAGCGGTAAGGGTCTTTGGGGCGGCATCGGCGGTTACCTCGCACTCGATGCGGACAAGAACACTATCTATGGTGTCAACTTTAATCACGAGTCCGAGACTCCGGGTCTGGGTGCCAAGATTGTAGAACTGCCGTTCCGCGAGCAGTTTGAGGGCAAGCACATCCGCAATGCGGCTAACGAAGTCGTTTCCGTGGCTGTGCTCAAAGCCGGCAAACATGCCGAAGGACAGGAGCAGGTAGATGCCATCTCCGGCGCTACCATCACCTCCTCCGGCGTCAGCACCATGCTCGAAGTGAACCTCGCAGAGTACGAGGAGTTTTTGAAAGTAGAATCTAATGAAGGAAAGGAGGAAGACCATGTTGAGTCAGAAAACTAAGGACACATTGCTTGGTCCTCTGAATGCGAATAACCCTGTCGTAGTGCAGATTCTGGGTATCTGTTCGGCGCTTGCCGTAACGGTACAGCTGAAGCCTGCCCTCGTGATGGGTATTGCTGTGACGATCATCGTAGCGATGTCGAATGTCATTGTGTCGCTCCTGCGTAACACTATCCCGATGCGTGTACGTATCATCGTGCAACTCGTGGTTGTCGCTGCGCTGGTAACACTCGTCAGCGAGGTGCTCAAAGCGTTCGCGTACGATGTAGCAATGCAGCTGAGTGTCTATCTCGGTCTGATCATCACCAACTGTATTCTGATGGGTCGCTTGGAGGCGTTCGCCATGACCAATAACGCGTGGGATTCGTTCCTCGACGGTCTGGGCAACGGTTTCGGTTATGCCATCATCCTGGTCATCGTAGCCGTCATCCGCGAACTGCTCGGTTCGGGTCAGCTGCTCGGTTTCCAGGTTATCCCGCAGTGGTGCTATGACCATGGTTACGAGAACTGCGGTATGATGCTCATGCCCGCTATGGCGCTTATCTTGGTAGGTTGTGTAATCTGGGCGCATCGCTCAATTAATGATAAGGAGACTAAGTAATGGAACACGCATTAAGTTTATTTGTCCGCTCGATTTTCGCGGATAACATGATCTTCGCTTACTTCCTGGGTATGTGTTCGTACCTGGCTGTATCGAAGAACGTGAAGACCTCAGCCGGTCTGGGCGTAGCCGTTACTTTCGTGCTCGTCGTTACCCTGCCGGTTAACTACCTCTTGCAGACGCTCGTCCTCGAGCCGCTGCATCTGGAATACCTGTCGTTCATCCTCTTCATCGCCGTCATTGCCGCTATCGTGCAACTGGTGGAGATGGTTGTGGAGAAATACAGCCCGTCGCTCTATGCGAGCCTCGGTATCTTCCTGCCGCTGATTGCGGTGAACTGCGCCATCATGGGTGGTTCGCTCTTCATGCAGCAGCGTATCGGCCTGCCCGCAGTGGATCCTAAGGCTATCACCTCGCTCGGCGATGCGTTCATGTACGCATTCGGTTCGGGTCTGGGATGGTTCTTAGCCATCGTCTGCCTCGCAGGTATTCGTGAGAAAATGGAGTATAACGATGTTCCCAAACCGCTGCAGGGACTGGGTATCACGTTCATCACCGTGGGACTCATGGCGATGGCGTTCATGTGCTTCAGCGGACTGGAAATCTAATAGGAGGACAACACTATGAATATGACAGCTATTTTATACGCAGTTGCAGTATTCTTAATCGTAATACTCCTGTTAGTAGCCATCTTGCTTGTTGCCAAGAAATACCTCGTTTCCTCCGGTAACGTCAAGGTCACCATCAACGGCGACAAGGTCTATGACGTGGCAGCCGGCGGTTCGCTCCTGAACCAACTCGGCGAAGCAGGTGTTCACCTGCCTTCTGCCTGCGGCGGTAAGGGTTCTTGCGGCCAGTGCAAGTGCCAGGTTCTCTCCGGTGGCGGCGAGATCCTGCCTACCGAGACCGTTCATTTCTCCCGCAAACAGCAGAAAGAAGGATGGCGTCTGGGTTGCCAGGTCAAAGTCAAAGAAGACATCACTATGAAGGTGGACGAAGCCGTTCTCGGCGTCAAGGAATGGGAATGCGAAGTCATCTCCAACAAGATTCAAGGTACAGCTGCCTCCGGGCGAGCACATGCACTTCGAGCCGGGTTCGTACGCACAGATCATCATCCCTGAGTACGACATCGACTACGACCGCGACATTGACAAGTCCCTCATCGGCGACCTCTATCTGCCGGCTTGGCAGAAATTCGGGCTCTTCAAACTCAAACAGAAGAACACCCAGGCTACCGTTCGTGCCTATTCGATGGCTAACTACCCCGACGAGGGCGACATCATCACCCTTACCGTCCGTATCGCTACCCCGCCCTTCAAACCGAAAGAGCAGTGCCCCAACGGACCGGAGTTCATGGATGTGCCCTGCGGTATCGCTTCCACGTACATCTTCTCGCTCAAACCGGGCGACAAAGTGCGCATGAGCGGTCCTTACGGCGAGTTCCGCCCTGTTTATGACAGTAAGAAGGAGATGATCTGGGTTGGTGGTGGAGCCGGTATGGCGCCGCTCCGTGCGCAGATCATGCACATGCTCAAGACCCGCAACTGTCGTGACCGTGAGATGCACTATTTCTACGGCGCACGTGCGATAGACGAGGTCTTCTTCCTCGACGATTTCCTCGCTTTGGAGAAGGAGTTCCCGAACTTCCATTTCCACTTGGCGCTGGACCGTCCGGACCCGAAGGCAGACCAACTCGGTATCAAGTACACCCCGGGCTTCATCGCTCCTGTGATGGGCGACACCTACCTCAAGCAGCATGACGCTCCCGAGGATGTCGAGTACTACCTCTGCGGTCCTCCTATGATGGCAAAAACGGTATTGGATCTCCTGCACTCCCTCGGAGTGGACGATGCCGATATTCGTTTCGATAACTTTGGTGGTTAATCTATTTAAGGTACGCACGCGTATACGTGCGTACCTTATTTATTACCGCGTCGCCGGTACTCTCTCCGCGTTCGTGCCGAGATTTCGCGTCCCGTCCGTCATTTGCGCTATCTCCGTTAGCGCGTTTTCTTTCTCCGTCAATTAGCCCGGCATTTGATGCCGGTTCTTCTTTACCTTCAATCGCTCGATTACTTAGGGCAGTTTGCGCGACGCATCATACGTCTCCACCGTCTTGGTCTGAATGACCACGCTGGTATCGCCTTTCTGCCATGCTTCGCTTCGGGTGGTGATGGTCCTTGTCACGTTGCACGAACTCAGCCCAAAGGCAGCGCCGAGTGCCGTGAGTGCGGCGATAAGCACTGAGATCACGATTTTAATAATCTGTTGTTTACTCATTCCAATTTAACAGTTTAACGATTTAACAATTTAACGCCTTCCCCTCCCCTGAGGGGTGAAGAGCTCTGCTCGATCGGACTGCCGGTGGCAGCCCGTAGAACAAATCGGGAGGGGTTATCCCTGATGCTGCGCATCATACTCAGCGCCACACACCTTCCACAGGTACGCCTTCATGGTGCGCTTGCCGCCGGAGGTGTTCAGCTGAGCGGCGAAGTTCTCCTGATCCTCGGTGACCTTCATCAGGTCCTTGGCGCGGGTGCGAACCATCGCCTGTACCTCGGTGAAACGGGTGTGGAGGGCGAGCTCC